>JAYRIO010000118.1:0-1781 GCA_041906745.1 Patescibacteria group bacterium | reverse complement strand
GGCGCGCTGGAGCGGCGGGACGGATACGGGCGGTGCCGGTTGCGTCGGCGCAACAGCCGCAGCGCCGCCATATCCCTTGACGGCAGCGGCGAATCCGGCCGCGTCGGTTTGGAACAGGTGGATGCGGATACCGTTGCGGTCTTCGACGTACTTGAGGATATCGCGGATGCGCTGGTCGGTCGGCTTGACCGCCGCGACGGACGCCTCTTTGCCGTCGGGACTCAGGGCGAAGACGACGAGCTGGTACTTGGTGGCGACGTCCTCGGGGAACCGCTCAAGCACCTCGCGCGGGATCTGCCTCGTCGTCAGGTCGACCTTGGGGATCTGGGCGGAGATGACCGAGGCCGGCACGGGCTGAGGGACGGGCGCAGGAGCAGCGGCCGGTGCCGGTTGCGCCGCCGCTGGGGGCGGCACGGCTGCGGGTATCGCAGGTGCGGCAACCGGCGGCGTGGCAGCGGCAGGGACTGGAGCCGGCAACGGCGCGGGCGCAGGGATCGGCGGCGTTTTGGGCGCGACGGGAGCAGCCGGGGCAGCCGGCTGCGCAACCGGCGCTGGCGGCACGCTTGGGGCGATCGGGTTCGTGTCTTGGAGCGGCGCCGGCGTGGCCGGTTTGTCGTAGACCGTCACCGCCTTGTCGAAGTCTGCGGCCGGCGTCAGGAACAGCTTGAGCGCATACCCCTGTTTTTTCAGCTCCTGCAGGAACGCCGGCGCCGGCTTGGTGAGCAGCGACGGGTCCGCGATCGCGAGCAGCAGCGTCTTGCCGTCGACCTTGAGCGGGATCAGCCGGTGTTCCAGCGCCAGCGGCTTGGCAACCAGTGCCAGTGCGGCCGGTTCGGGGCTCGACGCATCCACCCGGGCCATCTCGAGCCCAAGCTGCTTCGCGGCCGCCGTCACCGACGCCAAATCGGCAAGCTGCTGCGGTGGCAAGTTCGCTGGATCTTGCGCCATATGCCCTACTGGCCCGTGAAGGGATCTTGCTTGCCGACGCCCAGCGCCGCGGTATCGATCGGTAGCGGGCCGAAGACCTGCCGCGTCCCCGCCTGTTGCGCCAGCTGGTCGATGGCGATGGTGGGCAACGGGGTCGGCGGCTGGCGCTTGGCAGCGATCTCGCTGGTACCCGGCTGCGAAAACGCCAGCACCCAGAGCCCGAAGCCTGCCAGGACCAGCACCAAGGAAACGCTGGCGATCAGGGTTGGTTGGTTCGACGCGTTCATTGGACCGCCTGTTCTGCGGCTGCCGGTACCGCCGCCTGGGCTGCTGTCAATGTCATGGTGACGGTGAGCAAGGAGACGTTCTTCTCGTCGGCCGAACTCGCGATCGCCAGGTTCGCGATCGTCACGGGCCGGATGTTCTTGGCCAGATTCTCGAGGAACAGGTGCACCCCGGAATACGAGCCCTTGAGTGAGATCGTCGCCGAGGCGCCTTGCGTGGCGGCACCGCTGGCTGTGACCGCAACGGGCTGCACCGATGACAGCTCGACGCCCGAGCTCGAGGCGATCGCGCTGAGGGCGATCAGCAGCTGGTCGAACGCCGCGCCCGACGGTACTGCTAGGCCTAACTGCTGGAGCGCCGTCTGTTGGCTGGCAAGCTGGGCACCGATCCGGGTGACCTGGGTGATCTGGTCCTGTACCTCTTGGTTATCCTGTTCCTTGGCCTTTACCGTCGCCCGGGCGTCTTTGAGCGACGTGACGCTGGGCAGCACGTAGAAGTAGCCCATGGCAGCCACGCCAAGCAGACCGACGGCGGCCCACAGGATATCGTTCGACCGTCCGGCTGGCTGC
>JAYRIO010000117.1:0-1511 GCA_041906745.1 Patescibacteria group bacterium | reverse complement strand
GCACGATCCATGGCGTGCCGGATATCGGCGAAACCGAGATCGCGGTCGAGCTCATCCGGGCAGCTGGAGCGGCCGTCACCAAGACGGGCGATACCCTCACGATCGATGCCACGGCAGTGACGCCGCCCGATCTGGGCCACCTGTCGTCAAAGAGCCGGCTGTCGATCCTGCTGCTCGGCCCGCTCCTGCACCGCTTCGGCAGCGCCCACGTGCCGCCCGTGACCGGCGACCAGATCGGCCGCCGTCCCGTGGGGTTCCACATCGACGCCCTGCGGGCGCTTGGTGCCCGGATCGAGCAGACTGCCGACGGCTTTTCGGCCCATGCGGACGGGCTCAGGGGCGCCTCGATCAGCTTGCCGTACCCGAGCGTCGGCGCCACGGAAACGATCTTGCTGACGGCGACGTGGGCCACGGGCACGACGATCCTGGACAATGCCGCCGTCGAACCCGAGGTGCTCGCCCTCGCCGATTTCTTACGAGCGATGGGCGCCGACATCCAGGTTGACCAGGCCATCCGACGCATGACAATCCAAGGAGTGGCCACCCTGAGAGGCGCGGAGCAGACCGTGTTGCCCGACCGGCTCGAGGCAGTGTCGTATGCGTCGCTTGCGCTGGCGACCGGCGGCTCGGTCCTGCTCACCAACGCCGTTGCCAGCCACCTGTCTTCGTACCTCGACTTTTGTGCCCGCATCGGTGCCGCGGTCACGCACGGCAGCGACGGCATCCGGTTCGAACGGCAGGGTGAGCTGCGCGCCACCAGCATCGAGACCGCCGTTCACCCAGGCTTTATGGCCGACTGGCAGCAACCGTCCCTGATCGTCCTGCTGGCAGCGAGGGGCGAGTCGTACGTCCACGAAACGGTGTACGAGGACCGGCTCCGGTACACGGCCGACCTGGCAGCCATGGGTGCCGACGTGAGCGTCAGCACCGAGTGCTACGGTACTCCCTGCCGGTTCGCCGGGCAGGGATTCCGGCACAGCGCCTTGGTAAGAGGGCCCTCGCAGCTCACGGCCGCGACGCTGCAGATTCCTGATATCCGGGCCGGCATGGCCCACGTGATCGCCGCGTTCATGGCGACGGGCACGTCATCCCTGCACGGCATCGAGCACCTGGACCGCGGTTACGGGGCCAGCGAGTTCGAACGGAAGCTCCGCTCGCTGGGCGCCGACATTGCGCGTGTCGAGGACTGACCATGCCGCTGTTTCTCCGCCGCCTCGCCATCGACTTGGGAACGACCAACGTCTTGGTCTACGTGCCCAAGCAAGGGATCGTGATCAACGAACCGGCGGTCGTCGCGGTGGAGGCGGACAGCAACCGGGTGATGGCGATCGGCCAGGAAGCGCGGGCGATGCTTGGCCGGACCCCGGATTCCATCCTGGCAGTCCGTCCGTTAAAAGACGGCGTGATCGCCAACTACCGCGTCACGCAGGCGATGCTCCAGTATTTCGTGAACCGGCTCGGCGGGCGCGTCCGGTTGGTGCGGCCGGACATCATGGTGACCGCACCGGCCG
>JAYRIO010000116.1:0-2843 GCA_041906745.1 Patescibacteria group bacterium | reverse complement strand
CGTCGAGCGCTTCAGGGGCTGGTCGGCAAAAGCTTCGTGTCGGTCGAACAGATCGGCTCACCTGAAACCTTGCAGGCCCTGTTCCGCGTCGCGGATTACATGAGGAATCGCGTTGAGGCAAAGCAGCGGCTCGACCTTCTGGCTGGACATATGATCCCGATCTGTTTTTACGAACAGAGCACACGGACATTTTGTTCGTTCTATGCGGCGGCACTGCGCTTGGGAGCGTACGTGCTTCCTATCCATGAGATGGGAGCGTATTCATCTGCGGTAAAGGGTGAAACGCTCGAAGACACGATGCGGACGATGGTAGAAAGTACGGCTGCAAGTGCAATCGTGCTCCGCCACCCCGACGACCTGTCGAGCAAGCGAGCGTCGAATGCCGCCGACCCCGTTCCCGTCATTAGTGGGGGTAGCGGGAAGTACGAGCATCCGACGCAAGCGGGACTTGATACCTACACGATCCACGCGTACTGCGAGCAACCCAGCGAACTCGCGTTTGTCGGAGATCTCAAGTATGGACGAACGGTCCAATCACTGTCTCGGCTGGGGGCGATCCAGTACCCCAATGCCGTCCAACGCTTCGTCTCGCCAGAAGAGCTTCGGCCGCCCGAAGAGTTGGTCGACTACCTGACAAGCCGAGGCATTAAAACAAGCTTCCACACCTCGATCGAGGACGTGATCCAGCGCTGCGACGTGCTGTACATGACTCGTATCCAGCAAGAACGTATGGATCCGAGCGTCTTCGAACGGGCAAAGGGCAGACTCCGACTCACCAACTCGCTCGTTGAGCTTATGAAGCCAACCGCGATCGTCCTCCATCCGTTGCCGCGCGTCGACGAGGTCACGTACGACGTTGACAACAATCCGCGCGCCAAATATTTCAAGCAGATGCGTGCGGGTCTGTACATACGAATGGCACTTCTTTGCGTCATCCTGGACTGTATACCCAACGAGATCTTAGACTGACACGACTATCCTGTACCCGGCCGGAATCATCCGGCCGCTTTTTGTTTATCAGCGATATCGTAGCCATCAAAGGTCATGTGCGGGACGTATGGCAACTGCCGCTCAGCCCTCCATCGGATAAACAATGTATCGCACGAGTCAGTGAGGTTCTGGCTTTCCGAAAACCCAAGCTCTGCCGACGCTTGCTTGATTGCGTCGAGATCGCCCTCCAACTCAAGGAATGTCGCGAACGGGTACTGGTCGACAGTTGCTTTTACGCCATTGCGCCGGTATTCGGTACGATACCGCTCATAACTAGTGGTGGGCGTGAATTCCATCGCACTCAGAATCTGCTGCAGCGGTTCGAGCGCATCCACCCGGACCTCGTGCTCGATCTCTTGCTTCACGCCTTCCCTTGTCATCGGCTTCTTGTAGCAGAACTCAACCGTCTCACCCGATTGGCGGACACGAATTCTGCCGTCGGTGTGCTGCATCACTCCTTGCGGATTGTCATACATGACCGACAGCTCGTGCGTCCGCTCTTTCACGCAGGCGTAACCGGCCTTTTCGAGCACAGCTATTGTATCCGTCGCCGAGGGAACCGCGAATTTGTATTCGGTCTCAACCATATCGTGATCTTAGTGAAACTTCTTCCCTTCTGACAACATCCCGAGGATCTGCTGCATCCGCCGCGCACGCGTCTCGGGCTTCTTGGCGGTTTGGAGCCGGTAGCCGATGGCGTACTTGTTCGCCTTGGTGAGTGACTCGAAGAACGAAAACGCTTGCGTGTCCTTCTTGAGCTCGGCCAGG
The DNA here is from genome assembly GCA_041906745.1 of Patescibacteria group bacterium. Taxonomy (GTDB): domain Bacteria; phylum Patescibacteriota; class UBA1384; order JACPKC01; family JACPKC01; genus JBBUCD01. The sequence goes on along the minus strand of JAYRIO010000116.1, from coordinate 1,085 downwards.
AAATCCTCGGGGATGGTCATCGTGCTTGGCGAGTCGTACGCCGCCGCCCACCGCCCGTCGGCCTTGGCCGCCTCGATTTGCTTGAGGCCCGACGGCTGCATCTTGCCGTCCTTGATGAGCTGCTCGACCAGCCCAATATTCCGCTTCGACCAGCTACTCCGTGCGCGCCGCGGCGTGAACTTCTGGATGTACGAGGCCTCGTCGAACGTCTTCACTTGGCCGTCGATCCAGCCGTAGCAGAGCGCGACTGTCAACGCCTCGTTGTAGGTGACGGTGGGCTTCCCACTCGCCTTCTTGTACATCCGTAACCAGATCCCGTCGGTATCGGCGTGGTGTTGACGCAGCCACGCTTCGAACGCGACCTGAGAAGCAAAGGTCTTCTGTACCATCCCTGCCAGTCTACCCGATTGGTACACTGGACGCATGCACACCGACCATCCCTCGATCGTGATAGTGGGCGGCGGCTTCGCCGGCGTCCGGGCCGCCCGCGACCTCCGGCATGCGCACCAGCAGGGTATCCGCGTCGCCCTCATCGACCGGCAGTCGCACCACCTGTTCACGCCTTGGCTCTACGAGCAAGCGACAACGGCCGACATCCCCAAGCGGCAGCTGCACATTCCGTACGCCACAATCCTGCGGGGCACGCATGTCGAGGTCCTGCGGGGCGAGGTGGTTCGGATCGACCGGACCGACCGGACGGTCACCCTCCGCTCCGGCCAAGTCGTCCCCTACACCGCGCTCATCCTCGCCTGCGGCAGCGTGCCGAACACATACCATATCCCCGGCATCGCCACCCACGCACTGCCACTCAAAACGGTCGAGGATGCCGAGCGGATCCGGACAGTCATTCGGGAGCGGTTTGCCGCGTTCAGCGAGCAGCACCCGGCCGGCGACGTCTTCCAGGTGTTGGTGGGCGGGGCCGGCCCGACCGGCATCGAGCTCACCGCCCAGCTCCACAGCTACCTCAAGGAGCTGGCGCGCCGCTACGCCCGCGACGACGGCACCTTCCTCATCAAGCTCCTGGATTCCGGCGACAGCCTGCTCCGTGGCCAGCCCAGCTACGTCGGCACGCAGGCCCAGCGCCG
>JAYRIO010000115.1:0-2046 GCA_041906745.1 Patescibacteria group bacterium | reverse complement strand
GAAGATCGTCGGGCTGCTGGCCGTCCTTGAACTGCTTGTCGAACGACCGGCTGGCCAGCTCGGCCGCCTCGGCCCCATGGTAGAAGGCGACGGTTTCGTACGCCATCCGGGCCTTCGCCGCCCGGGGTTGCTGCGCGATGAGCGCCTTCATGGTCGACTCCGACGGATCGATGCCGGCCGCCAGCGCGCAGTAGTCCGGCAGTACGGCGTCGCTCGTGGCCATCAGCTTGCCGTACATCTGTTCGGGGCTGTCGGTGATCCAAATGGCATTGCCGTACGACTTGCTCATCTTTCGCCCGTCGCTGCCGACCAGCAGCCGCGTCGTCAGCACAAACTTGTCTTTCTGCTTGAGCTGTTTCATGAGCGTCCGTCCGGCGAGCATATTGAAGGTCTGGTCGGTGCCACCCAGCTCCACGTCGACATCCAGCATCACCGAGTCGTAGGCTTGGATCATGGGATACAGCAGCTCGGTGATCGTCACGGACTGCCCCGCCTTCGCCCGTTCCTGGAACATATCCCGCTCCAAAAGCTGGGCGATCGTGAACTGGCGCCCCAACGCCAAAAAGGACTGCAGGGAACCGGCCGGGCCCGACGGCTGCCACCACTCGGCATTGTCGCGGACCAAGGTCCGTTTGGGGTCAAGGATACGGAAGGCCTGCTCGGCGTAGTGGCGCATGTGCTCGGCCACCTCGGCCGCCGACAGCTGGGGCCGTGTCTGGTCGCGGCCGGTCGGGTCACCGATCTGGGCAGTAAAGCCGCCGATCAGCAAGATTACGGTATGGCCTTGCTCTTGCAGCAGCCGCAGGATGCGGAGCGGGACAGCGGTGCCCAGGTGGATCGCGGGGCTGGTCGGATCGACGCCAAGATAGACGCGGAGCGGGGTCTTCGCCGCCGCGGCAAAGGCCGCATCGGTCGGGTAGACGCGGTCAACCGCCAGATCCCAGTACGATCGTGCCATAGGTAACTCCTACCTGAAAGTATAGAAGGGATGTGATAGAATCACAAGCAACGTTTCTACCTTATGCCGACTCCACAATCATCCAAAAAAGCACGGTTCAGCATCCCGCCGGTTGCCGCGTGGCCGGCCCGTTTCCGCGCGGCCTGGAAGAAGTTCGACCGCAAGAAATTCTGGCGCCTCGTCCGGATCGGCGCCGCAGCCGCCGTCTTCGCGGTCGCCGCGCTCTTCGCCTGGTACTCGAAGGATCTGCCGACTCCTGGAAAGATCCGCGAGCGGCAGGCGGCCCAGTCCACGCAGATCTATGACCGCAACGGGGCCTTGCTGTACGAAATCCACGGCGACCAGAACCGGACCACGCTGGCGAGCTCCGACATTCCGGACCTGGTGAAGCAAGCCACCATCGCCGCCGAGGACCGTCACTTCTACCAGCACCACGGCGTGGACTTCGGTGGCATCCTCCGCTCGGTCTTCATCGATGTCTTTACCGGCAAGCGCGTCGGCGGCTCGACGATTACGCAGCAGTACGTGAAGAACGCGCTCCTCACCAACCAGAAATCCTTCGACCGCAAGATCAAGGAACTCATCCTGTCGCTCGAGATCGAGAGTATGTTTTCCAAGGATGAGATCCTGACGATGTACCTGAACGAGATCCCGTACGGCTCGAGCATTTACGGCATCCAGGCGGCCTCGCAGTCGTTCTTTGGCAAGGACGCGAAGGACCTGACGCTCGAGCAGGCCGCGCTGCTGGCTGGCATTCCCCAGCGCCCGACGTATTTCTCGCCCTACGGTACCCATACCGATGACTTGAAGGCTCGCCGCAACTTCATCTTAGATACCATGGCCGACCTCGGCGACGTCCCCCGCGAGCAGGCCGACGCGGCCAAACCCACCGACATCGCGGTCGTCCCGCAATCCGATTCGATCAAGGCCCCGCACTTCGTCTTCTACGTCCGCGAGCAGCTGGTTGATCAGTTCGGCGAGCAGCGGGTGGAGGAAGGCGGCCTCAAGGTCACCACGACGCTCGACCTCAAGCTGCAGGAGCAGGCCGAAGCCGCCATCGACAAGGGCATGGACAAGGTCCGGTCGCG
>JAYRIO010000114.1:0-2171 GCA_041906745.1 Patescibacteria group bacterium | reverse complement strand
TCACCACAGAGTTTTTGTCATTTGCCCTGCAGGAGATTCCTATGAAACGCGTCACTGGTATCGGCGGTATCTTCTTCAAGGCAAAGGATCCGAAAACGCTTGGCGCATGGTACAAGCAACATCTGGGCATCGACGTACAGGACTGGGGTGGCGCCGCCTTTGAGTGGGTTGGCGACAACGGCGATCCTCTCGGCGGCACCACGGCCTGGCGGCTGGCATCGACCGGCGAGGAATTCGGCCCGAACGGCGCGCCGTTCATGGTGAACTATCGGGTTGCCGATCTCACGTCGCTCCTGAAAGCACTCAAAGACGAAGGTTGTAACGTCCTCGACAAGGTCGACGAGTCGGAGTACGGCAAGTTCGGCTGGGTGATCGACCCCGAGGGCAACAAGGTTGAACTCTGGGAGCCACCGGTCGGGCAGTAGCGCCAGCCTGCCACTTCTACAGAAGGATCTCTGCCGGAGATCTTTTTTGTGTGCCGCGGCTTTCCGCGTATACTCACCGCATGATGGACCAGCGGTTAGCGGGGCGGATCCTGGATGCCGGACACAGCGCATTGCTCACCGGCCCGGCAGGATCGGGCAAGACGTACGCGCTCAACGCGTTCATTGCCCGGGCGCGGGCGGCGGGCAAAAAGGTAGCGGTCACTGCGACCACGGGCCTGGCCGCCACGCATTTGAACGGCTCGACGATCCACTCATGGAGCGGGATCGGGATCCACGACGAACTGCCGCCGAACTACCACGAAACCCTGGCGGACAGCCGGCGGGAGACGATCAAAAGCACGCACGTGCTGGTGATCGACGAGATCTCGATGCTGCATGACTTCCGGCTCGACCTGGTGGACCAGTTGCTGCGCCAGGTACGCGATACCGACCAGCCGTTCGGCGGCATCCAGGTAGTGCTCTGCGGCGACTTCTTCCAGCTACCGCCGGTCAACCGCGCCGACAGCAAGACCGGCGGGTTCGTAGTGCACTCGCGGGCGTGGGCCGAACTGAAACCCGTTATCTGCTATCTGGACGAGCAGCACCGCCAAGAAGACCAGACGTTCCTGGGTATTTTGAATGCGCTCCGTGACGGCCGGATCAACCAGGACCACGTCGACGCGCTCCGCAGCAGGTTCAACGCGCAGCTTGCGCACGGCGACGCGGTGACGGAGCTCTACACCACCAACGTGGACGTCGACCGGCTGAACGCCGAGCGGCTGGCGGCCGTACCCGGCGCCGAACACCGGTACACCATGCACACGAGCGGCAAGGCCTCGTACGTGGAAACGCTCAAACGCGCCTGCCTTGCGCCCGAAGAGCTGGTCCTGAAGCAGGGAGCGCTGGTGATGTGCATCAAGAACGACCAGCAGCACCAGTACGTCAACGGCTCGCTCGGCACCGTGGTCGGTTTCGAAGACGACACGGAGTATCCGGTGGTCGAGCTGCGCGACGGCGATACCGTGACGATCCGTCCGGATTCTTGGGAACTGCGCGACGGGGACACCAAACGGGCCGAGCTAAGTCAGCTGCCGTTGCGGCTCGCCTGGGCGATCACCGTCCACAAAAGCCAGGGCATGACGCTCGATGCGGCCAAGATCGACCTGCGGCGGGCGTTCGTGGAAGGGATGGGCTACGTCGCGCTCTCGCGGGTACGGAGCCTGGCTACCCTCAGCCTGGCCGGCTTGAATCGGATGGCGCTGACGGTCAGCGAGGACGCGCGCGCGATCGACGCCGAGCTGCGGACGCGGTCGATGGACGCGGTCGACCGGTTCGCCGGGCTGCTCAATGCGCCGGAACCCAACGCACCGGCACCTGCCCGGACACCGAGCTGGTCCGACAAAATCGCCGCGATGCGGCAGGTCCACCCGAACGCGTTCAAGCCCTGGACGGCCAAGGATGACGCCAAGTTGAAATTCCTGTTCGCCGCCGGATCGGGCAAGCGCGAGCTGTCGACCTACTTCGGCCGCCAGCCGGGTTCGATCGAAGCCAGGCTGCACAAGCACTTCGGTGATGCCGTCGTGATCGCGCCCTAACGGGCAACGGAGGGTACCTATGCCGACCAACGCGCCCGCAGTGCTGATCGCCCACGGATTTACCGGCAGCCAGCATGAGCTCCGGGGCCTGGCCGAGTACTTGGAGGAGCGTGGGGTCGAGGTGCGCCTCCCCCTGCTACCGGGACACGGC
>JAYRIO010000113.1:0-5894 GCA_041906745.1 Patescibacteria group bacterium | reverse complement strand
GCCTAGTCATAGCTGCGCTCCTTGGGTTTGGCATCTGGTATGCCCGCCGTTGGTATGCGGGGTGGCTGACACAGCAAAAGGCCGAGGCGTACTCCGAATGGCGCGGGTCGCAGCGCTACACGATGCTCAAGATCCTGCCGCCCAAGAACAACGAGAAAACGCCGCTCTCGGCCGAGCAGATGTTTGCCGCCCTCCACGGCGTGTTCCGGGAAACAGCGCTCTTCCAAGACGAGATCAGCTTCGAGATCGCAGCGCACGACAAGTTCATCCACTTTTACGTGCACGTGCCGGTACACCTTCGCGAGTTTGTCGAGGGCCAGATCTACGCGCAGTACCCCTCGGTCGAGATCTTCGAGGTAGAGGATTACGCTTCGTTGGGCGAATCGCAGCCGCTCTCCGGTACGGAGCTCGTTTTCACCAAGGAAGACGTCTATCCGATCTCGACCTTCCCGAACTTTACCGTCGATCCATTGTCGGGCATCACCGGCGTGCTCGGCGGGGCAGGGGATCGGCAGCAGATCTGGATCCAGCTGATCGTCAAGCCGATCGCGGAAGCGTGGCAAGAGAAGGGGATCGAGTTCGTGGCTGCGAAGCGGCTGGGCGTTTCGCTCAAGAAGAAGGGCTTCTTCCTGCGGATGCTGACCACGATCGCCAAGGCGGCGGTCGAGCTCATCGGGGCGCTCATTCGGCCGGGCGCGGGCGGGGGAGAGGGCGGCGATGCAGGCGGCGGGGATGACAAAAAGCCGCAGCTGTCGGCGCCGGAAGAAGCGGCGCTCAAGGGTATCGAGTCCAAGATTACGAAATTGGGCTACGAAACGAAGATCCGGATCCTGGTCACTGCTCCGGATCCGTACACTGCTCGGAGTAAGGTCGAGGCGGTAACGGGCGCATTCAAACAGTTTAGTACGACGAACATGAACGGCTTCCGCGCAGCCGGGCTGACCGAGAGCCGGGACATCCTGCAGGCCTACCGAGCCCGCCAATTCGAGGGCTCGGGCATCATCATGAACACCGAGGAGCTGGCGTCTGTCTATCACCTGCCGGCGATGACCGTGGAAACGCCGAACTTGGCGTGGGCCGGCAGCAAGAAGGGCGAGCCGCCATCCAACCTGCCGATGGTCGGGGCGGTCGACGACAACGAGGTCACATTCTACGGCACGACCGATTTCCGTAGCTTCAAGCACAAGTTCGGCATCAAGGCGCGGGACCGCCGCCTGCACATGTACGCGATCGGCAAAACCGGCACTGGCAAATCGACCTTGCTGCAGAACATGATCGTCGATGACATCTACAAGGGCCGCGGCGTAGCTGTGGTCGATCCACACGGCCAGCTCGTGCAAGACGTCTTGAAGCTCATCCCGAGCAACCGCATCAAGGACGTCATTTACTTCAACCCGGCGGACCGTGATTTCCCGATCGGGTTCAACCTGCTCGAGAACGTCAACCCCGATCTTAGGAATGTTGTCGCTTCTGGCGCGGTTGGCATCTTCAAGAAGCTGTTCGCTGAATCATGGGGTCCGCGCTTGGAGTACATCCTTCGGAACACGATCCTGGCCCTGCTTGAGTATCCCGGGTCAACGATCTTGGGCATCAACCGCTTGCTGACCGACAAAGGGTTCCGCAAACGCGTAACGCAGCACATCACCGATCCCGTCATCAAGGATTACTTCGAGAACGAGTTCGAGAAGTACGATCCCAAGTTCCGAACCGAGGCGATCGCGCCGATCCAGAACAAGGTCGGTCAGTTCCTGTCGGCGACCACGATCCGCAACATCGTCGGGCAACCGAAGAGCGCGCTCAATATCCGCCAGGCGATGGATACCGGGAAGATCCTACTCATGGACCTGTCGATCGGCCGGATCGGCGAGGACAGCTCGGCGCTGCTCGGCGCCATGCTGATTACGCAGATCCAGCTGTCGGCCATGGGCCGGGCGGACGTCGCCGAGGACCAACGGCCTGATTTCTACCTCTATGTCGACGAGTTCCAGAACTTCGCCACCGACTCCTTCGCGGTGATCCTGTCCGAGGCGCGCAAGTACCACCTGAACTTGGTGCTCACGAACCAGTACATCGCGCAGATGCCGGAAACCGTCTCGAAGGCGATTTTCGGCAACGTCGGCACGATCGTGACGTTCCGCGTGGGGCCGACCGACGCCTCGGGGCTCGTAAAGGAATTCGAGCCGGTCTTCCAGGCGATCGACCTGGTCAACCTGGACAACCACCACATTTACGTGAAGATGGCGATCGACGGCGTCACGCGCCCGGCGTTTTCCGCGACGACCCTGCCGCCGCAGCAGGAGTCGACCGGTAACCTCGAGGCAATCATCGAGCAGTCGCGGGCCACCTACGCCGAGCCGCGCGAGGTCGTGGAACAGCGCGTCCGCGAGTGGGCGGAAAACCAGGGCGAGGCGCCTCAGGCTCCAGCTGGGCAGCAGCATATCCAGGATGTGAAGGCGCAACCGTCGGCACCTGGGGCAGGGGAGCGTAGCGTTCCGAGTACATCGGAGGCATCGCAGCGTCCCAGTCAGCCGAAGCCGGCCAAACAGACGTTCACTCCCGAGGAGATAGAGGAGTGGAAGGCCGCGCGACCAGCGCCACGTGCAGCGGCGCAGCCAGCGGTGCGCACCGCGAGCCAGCCGTCAGCGGGGCAGGGGAGTACGGGGCATAGCGCACCGACACCGTCCTCACAGCCGGCCGAAAAAAAATCCGACCAGCAGGGGAGAGCGGTACCGCGGAAACCGGAGCCGGTGCAGCCGCATCACAAAGTTGATTTGAGCTGGTTTGATTCCAGCGACCTTGCATCCGGGCAAGAGATTTCATTCCCGCCGAAAGACGATCCGATCGGGTCTGACCTCTAAGTTGCTGAAGCGGTTCGCGCGCCCTCGCTACTCCTGATACCTGGCGATATCGCTCCTCCCCCGTCTCCCCGCCTTGCTCGCAGAGCGAGGGGGAGAGGTCTTTTATCCGGGAGGATCTGGGTTGATTCTCAAGCGCGGTAAAAGCTTTCGGGTTGCACTGTTCTGTAAACAGGCAAACCCGGTGCTGGCTGACTTGTTGGCCGGCTGATTACGGCTCACCGTTTATGTCGTACAACTTACATTGTGCGACATTGAGTATTTCGGGCCGTAGCTTACGCTGCTACCTTCCGCTGCTTCTCCGCCCATGCTTGCCAGACAACGAGCAGTTGTGAGGCGAGAAAGATCGAACTGTACGCCCCCGCCGTGACGCCGACCAGCAACGCTGCAATGAATGGCCGGATCGAGGCGCCGCCCAGCGTGACCAGCGAAGCTAGGACCAATACCAGCGTCAGCGAGGTGTTGAGCGACCGCACGAGTGTCTGGTTGATCGAGCTGATGACGATGTCGGCGAAGCTCATGCCGGATGCGTGGTGTAACAGGTTTTCCCGGATCCGGTCGTAGGTCACGATGGTGTCGTGCACCGAGAAACCCATCACGGTCAGCAGTGCGGTGATGAAGAGCGAGTCGACCTCGAAGCCGTACAGGTGCCCGAACAGCGAAAAGGCGCCGATAGTAATGAGCAGGTCGTGGAGCAGGGCAATCACGGCCGTGATACCGAACTGCCAGGAGTTGGTCGGTTTGGGCACGTGGCGGAACGCAAACGCGATGTACAGGATGATCGCGACCGAGGCCAGGACCACGGCCAGGACCGCTTTGTTCGTCAGGTCTTTGCCGACTGTCGGGCCGACGTTCTCGAAGCGGATCTGCTCCCACTCCCCTACCTTGTCAAGCTGGCCGCGAAGCGCGGTCAGTTGGTCGGCCGTCGCGGTTGTCCGGATCAGGAACGTATTCGGGCCGCTCTCGATCGCTGACGAGATGGGCAGCGCGCTGTCCGGTGCCGCCGCCAGGTCGTCCCGGACCGCTTCGATCGTGGTCGGCTGCTTGAACTTGGCCTCGATGAGCTGGCCGCCCTTGAAGTCGATGCCGATGCGGAGGCCCCAGGTTGCGATGGCTGCGATGCTCAGGATGCTGAGGACGATCGACAGCCCGAACCAGACTCCCCTTCTGTGGATCAGCGGACGGCGGCTCATGCGTGCTCCTTCGTGTGCTGTCGCAATGCCAGACGCAGGAACGTCCGGGTCACGGTAATGGCGGTGAACATCGAGACCGCGATACCGATCGCCAAGGTCACGGCGAAGCCGCGGACCAGGCCGGTGGCGGTGTAGTACAGGATCGCCGCCGTGATGAGCGACGACATGTTCGAATCAAAGATGCTGGACCAGGCGCGCTTGAAGCCCTGGTCGATCGCCAGGTTGAGTGGCTTCCCCGCAGCCAGCTCTTCCTTCATCCGCTCGAAGATCAGGATGTTGGCATCGACGGCCATGCCGATCGACAGGATGAACCCCGCCAAGCCGGCGAGCGTGAGGGTGACCGGGATAAGTTCGAAGATCGCCAGGCTGAGGAGGGCGTAGATCGCCAGGGCGACGGTCGCCAAGAAGCCCGGCAGCCGGTAGTAGAGCACCATGAAGATACCGACCAAGAGCAGGCCGATCATGCCCGCGAACAGGCTTTCCTCGACCGACGAGGTGCCGAGCGTGGCGCCGATCGTGCGCTCCTCTTCCAAATGGATCGGTACGGGCAAGGCGCCGGCATTCAGCTCGATCGCCAGCTGCTTGGCTTGCTGCAGCGTGAACTGGCCGCTGATGACGGCCGAGCCGTCCGTAATAACCGACTGGACGGTCGGGGCGGAAATCGGCTGGTCGTCGAGGACGATCGCGATCTGCTTGCCCAGGAACTGCTCGGTCAGGGCCTTGAACTTGTCGCGTCCCGAGTCGTTGAACGTCAGGTCGACTTGCGGGTCGGTGGCGATCCGGGCCTGCTTCGTGCCGGCGTTCTGGAAGCTGACGCTCGCCCGCTTGAGGTCGGCGCCCGTGAGGTCCGACGGGACGAAGCCTGGCAGGAGCGGATTCGTGCCCGTCTCCCCGTCCCCGGCCGGTTTCCAGAACTCCAGCCGGGCCGTTTCGCCGATGAGCGATTTGGCCTGCTCGACGTCCTTGACGCCCGGCAGCTCGACGATCACCGATTCGGTCTCACCCACGTGGCTCGACTGGATCACCGGCTCGGAGACGCCGAGCGCGTTGATGCGTTGCTCGAGCACCTTGCGGACACCTTCGATCGAGTCTCCCCTGTCCTTCGGGTCGACGGTACTGAGGTCAAGCGAGTACACCAACTGCGTACCGCCCTGCAGGTCGAGTCCCGGGTGGATCCGCACGTTCTTGAAGAACCAGACGTCGTGCGGCCACACGGCCATCGCCGCGAGCGCGGTCAGGATCACAATGCCAAGAAACATCAGCCAAGGTCGTTTCATGCGAGTCTCCAGCTCTACAGATGCCGATGTAGATCGTGTTGTTTGAGCAAGTCGACGATTCGTTTCACTTCCTGGGCGCGATCCATGGTTGAGACCAGGAGCGCGTCCGGTGTATCGACTATTACCATATCTTGGAGCCCAATGGTAGCCACCAGCTTGCCCTGGGGGGCGTACACAAGGCTGCCGCGGGTGTCGACGCCGTGCCAGTCGGCCCGGATGAGGTTGCCGTCCGCGTCGGCCTGTTCGCCGAGCTCGTCGTAGAGCATGTTCCAGCTGCCCAGGTCGGCCCAGCCGAAATCGCCGCGGATCGTGCGGACCGAGGTCGGATCAAGCTTTTCGATGAGCGCGTAGTCGATCGAGGTCGGTTCCATTTTGCCGTACGCGGCGGCGAGCGCCTGGGGATCCTTCGCGCGGATCGCCTCGGTCAGCTCATCGAGATGGTCGCCGATGCCCGGCGCGTACTGTTTGTACGCCGCCACGAACTTGCTTGGCGTCCAGGCGAAGTAGCCGGCGTTCCACAGGTAGCCGCCGTCGTCCAGGAACTGCTGCGCGGTTGCCTTGTCGGGCTT
>JAYRIO010000112.1:0-3991 GCA_041906745.1 Patescibacteria group bacterium | reverse complement strand
GCACTGAAGTTGCCCGCTGATTCGCCCAAGGTCCGCGAGCTTATGGAACCGTTCCAGCAGCTGGCAAATGCCGAGGGCGAGGTGGCACTGTCGGAGCTCGGCGGATTGCTGCTGGCAGCCGCAGCGCCGTCCGAGCCGATGAACCGTGCCGAGCGCCGCAACCGCGCGTTCGGCCGAAAGAAAAAGAAATAGACGAATATCAAATAAACAAGACCGGTTCAACTGAACCGGTCTTTTTCTTAGTAGTATGGATTGCTATTTCGTCACGAGCCGCTCGGAGTGCGTTGTGGGCTTGACCTCGAGCTTCAGGTCGGTGACACCGACGAAGAACTTGTCGTGGCCCTCGACGAGCTCGATGCCTTTCATGTCTTCCACCAGGTGGTAGTTCTTGGACAGCTCCTGCAGTCGGACGCTTTCTTTCGTTTCGATGAACAGGCCGGCGTTCTCGCCTAGGTGCTTGCGCAGCCGTTCGATCACGACGTCCTCGTCGTCGGTCAGGCGGAGCGTGTCCCTATCCTTGTGCCAACCGATCCTGCCCGTGGCGGTCGTGAAGCTCTTCTGCTGCGGTTTCGGCAAGAGCCTGGACCGGTTCGTGCCTACGTAGCTATGGATGGCCGAGTAGTGCTCGGCGATCTGGATGTTCAGGGCGGCGACCTGTTTCTCGGCCTGCTCCTGGAGTGCTTGGATCTGGGCGCGCAGGGCGGCGCCGATCGCTTTCTTGGTCTCGATGCACCGGGCGATCGCGGCGTGCCGCTCGGCCAGGTCCTCGGTGGATTCGATCACGGTGTCGACCGCGACCAGCTCGATAAGCTGCTTGCTCACGTGTTCATGGTCCTCTCTGGTTGTAAACTGAACCGCGCTTCATTCCTGAAGCGCGAGGGCAGTATAGCGGGTTCGGCGGGATCCGACCAGGTCAGCCGAAGCGTAGCTGGGCCGCGGCGATGCCGAAGGCGACCGCGACGTTGAGGGATTCCTTCGAGCCGAGCATCGGGATGGTGACATGGTGGTCGGCGGCCACCAGGGCTGTGGCGTGCACGCCGTAGAGCTCGTGGCCGACGACGAAGGCGAGCGTGTCGCTGGTAGGACGGAAACCTGGGAGCGGCGTTGCCGCCGGCGTCTGTTCGAGTGCAATGACCTCGAAGCCATCGGCCTTGAGCTGGGCGACGGCCTCGGCTGCGGTTGCGGCGTGCGTCCACGGCACGGTGTCTTCGGCGCCAAGCGAGGTCTTGCTGATCCGGGCTTGCGTCAGGCTGTCGGCCGGCGTGCCGGTCATGCCGCACAGGTACAGGCGCTCGATCCCGAGCGCGTCGGCCGTGCGGAACATGGAGCCGACGTTGTAGAGGCTGCGGATGTTGTCGAGGACGGCGACCAGTCTCCGGTCAGTTTTGGGCGAGCTCATCCATCTTCCGCTCGATCACCTGCTCGACGTCTTCGAACGCGACCGTGTCCTGCGTGCCGTCGAACATGTTGCGGACGATGATCGTGCCGTCGATTGCCTCGCGTTCGCCGACGATCAAGGCCAACTTCGCCCCCATCTTGTCGGCCGAGCGCAGCTGGGACTTCAGGCTCTCTTTGCCGAGCGCCATGCTGGCAGCCAAACCCTTCTTGCTGAGGCTGACCAGGAGAGGAATGGCCTTCTTTTTGGCGCGGTCACCCAGCTGGATGACCAGGATCTCGGTGCCCGCCATCGGCTCGACCTCGATCCCGCGGTCGATCAGGCGCTCGACGACGCGTTCCATGCCCAGGCCGAAACCGAAGGCCGGGGTCGCTGTCCCGCCCAGGGTCTCTACCAGGTCGTCGTACCGCCCGCCGCCACCCAAGGCCGCCTGGCGGCCCGGGTCGTCCTTATGCCGGATCTCGAAGGTGGTGCGTGTGTAGTAGTCGAGCCCGCGGACCAGGTACGGATTGAGGTCGTACGGCACGCCCGCCTCGTCGAGGTACTCGAGCACCAGCATGAAGTGGCTGCGGCAGTCGCTGCACAGGCTGTCGATCGTAGCGGGCGCGGCTTCGCGGTACTGCTGGCATTCTTTTTCCTTGCAGTCGAGCAGGCGGAGCGGGTTGGTGGCAAACCGTTCCTGACAGTTGGCGCACAGGTGGGGCAGGAGCGGCTCGTAATAGGCTTTCAGGGCCGCGCGGATCTGGCCGCGGCAGGCTTTGTCGCCGATCGAGTTCAATTCGATGACCGACTCGCCGTCGAGCTGCAGGTCTTGGATGATCTGCCAGAGCGCCAAGAGCGTCATGGCGTCGGTGAGCGGGGTGTCGTCGCCGAACACCTCGACCGACAGCTGCGAGTGCTGGCGGTAGCGGCCTTTCTGCGGCCGGTCGTACCGGAAATTCTGCACGAACGAGTACAGCTTGACCGGCTGCGACCAGGTGCGCATGCCGTGCTCGACATACGCGCGGGCGATGCCGGCCGTGCCCTCGGGGCGCAGGACCAGCTCGCGGTCCGTGCCCTCGTCCGTCTCGTCGCTCCGGGTACCGATCCGGCTCACGGCGAAGAGCTCTTTCTGGGCGATGTCGGTGTCGGCGCCGGTGCCGCGGAGGTAGAGTTCCTTCGACTCGACGACCGGCGTGTCGATCGGCAGGAAGCCGAAGCTCTGGAGGCGGGTTGCCGCAACGCTGCGCAAGCGGGCCCAGTATTTTTGCTCTTCGGGCAGGACGTCGCGCATGCCGCGGGCCAGCGAGATCGTTTTCTCCATATCACTCCTTATCACAGGGGGCAGTATAGCACGCGCTTCCCAGGAGAACAAATCAAGCCTACTGGTCGATATGGAACCAGGTCTTAATGTGGGAACGGGCCTTCTGCGTTTTGACGAACCGGAGCCAGTCGCGCTTCGGGCCCTTGGGGTGCTTGGCGCGGATAATCTCGACGATGTCGCCGTTTTGGAGCGGCGTCGACAGGGTCGACAGCTTGCTGTTGATGAGCGCGCCTTGCAGCGATTCGGCGACTTCGGAGTGGATCGCGTAGGCGAAGTCGACCGGCGTGCTGTCGACCGGCAGCGTGATCACCTCGCCGCGGGGCGTGAAGACGAAGATCTGGTCGCTGAAGAAGTCGAGCCGGAGGGCCTCGCGGAGCTCGCTCGGGTCTTTGAGCGAGCTCTGCCAGCTGCGCAGGTCGGACAGCCACTCCAGCTTGGCCTCTTTGATCGCCTCGGGCGAGGCATCGGCGGCGGTCAGGTGCTTGCGTTCGTTGTACGACCAGTGGGCGGCGACGCCGCGTTCGGCCTGTTCGTGCATCTCGGGCGTGCGGATCTGGATCTCGACGATCTCGCCGTCGAGGCCGAAGATCGTGGTGTGGAGTGACCGGTAGCCGTTCGGCTTCGGCGTGGCGATGTAGTCCTTGATGCGGCCGATGAGCGGGTTCCAGCGGCTATGGACCAAGCCGAGCGTGCGGTAGCAGTCGCTGGCGGTCGGCACGATGATGCGGATCGCGACCAGGTCGTAGATCTTGCTCAAGTCGCCTTGGTATCGCTGGAGTTTCCGCCAGAGGCTGTACATGTGCTTGACCCGGCCGTGGACGTTGGCCGACCGGATGCCGTCGGCCTCGAGGTGGCTTTCCAGGATCCGGCTGAAGCGGCGGATGTAGCGCTCGCGTTCGGCGACGCGGTGCTCGACCAAGGCCTGGAGCTGCGCATACTCTTTCTCGTACACGTACGGGAACGCCAGGTCCTCGAGGTCGCCCTTGATCTGGCCCATACCCAGCCGGTACGCGATCGGGGCGTAGATCTCGAGCGTTTCCTGGGCGATCCGCGCGCGCTTCTCGGGCCGAAACGAGTCCAGGGTCTGCATGTTGTGGAGCCGGTCGGCCAGCTTGATCAGGATGACGCGGATGTCGGCCGCCATCGCAATGAGCATCTTGCGCAACGATTCCACCTGCCGCTCGAATGCCAGGCGTTTTTCATCGCGCCGCCCTATGAACCGCGAGACGAACGACGCCGGCTCCTGCAGGCGGACTTTCTTCAACTTGGTCACGCCGGCGACCAGGTGGCCG
>JAYRIO010000111.1:0-1535 GCA_041906745.1 Patescibacteria group bacterium | reverse complement strand
CGAGGGTGGCCGGCTGGGTCGGGTTGAGCGACCGATAGCTGCGGATCGTCTCGGCCGCGACATAGGTGAGCTGGCCGCGGCGCAGGTCGTCGAGCCAATCGTGCAGGTCGTCGGATAGCTGGCGGACGACCGAGTCGTGGTAGACAAACGAACGGACCGCCTGGGCGTCCGGCGACGACAGGTCGACACCCGCATCGGCAAGCAGGACGAGCGGCACGATCGCTTGGCCGCACGAGCGGTCGGCGAGCTGACGGATCGGGAAGGTGGGGACAGGCCAGTCGCCAGCGAGCACCGCCTGGAGCGACGGCGGGCGGGCAGCCGTAACTTCGCAAGCGTTCGCCTCGTCCATCGTCCGGAGCAATCCGGCGACCGTGCCGCGGAGCGATGCGTTGGTCCCGGCCAGCCGATCGGCGGCGCGCAGGAACGCCCGGTAGGCCATGAGCGCGGCCGGCAACCCGGCCGGGTCGGCCTCGGCATCGAGCACGTCGTCGAAATACGTGTAGCTCAGCCACCCGAGCACGTTGGCCGCGCCCAGCTCGCGCAACCGCGCACCGTCGGGTTGCCGGATAGGTACGGCGAACGCCCGGTTCCACGCGGCTGGCACCGCGGCGATCCGGCTGCGTTCTGCGCCGTCGAAGACCGCTGCCAGCATCTGGGCGACCGATCGTTGCAGTGGCGGGGATTGTGTACGCAACAGCCCGGCCACGCTGGCACGCACCTCCGCCACGAACCGGTCCGGCCGGTGCGTTGCCGGCCCGATCTGCGGACGGGACGCAGCCGAAGCAAGGAAGGCGTGGCACGTTGCCGCCACGAAGCAGGCGCTGCCGGCCCAGTACTGCGTCCCGTTCCGGGCAGGATCGGTGCAAAACGGCGCTGGCAGCCACTCCTGCCGCCGTACTGCCGCGGTTGCCTCGCGCCGCGTTTCCGCAAGGAAAGCCGACCGGTCACCCAAGCGCTGCAGCGCGTCGGCCGCCAAAACTCGGTCGGCAAAGGATACATCGCCTGCGCGTACGGCAGCATGCAGCCGCTTGCGCAGGCGGGACGAGAGCTGCCCGTCTTCGGGGTTCGCGCCCCGCGAGAGGCACCACAACCCGGGCACGACGCCCTGGTAATACGGCGACCCGACCAAGCCGCTCGTGACCGTTGCGCCGAGGTAGGCGTCAAGCGGGGGCAGACGGATCCCGAGCAGCTGCAACCAGTACGCGATGTTGGCATTCACGACCGGATCGACGTCGCGCCAAGCCGCTGCGGCGTCATCTCCCACGAGCCATGTCCGGTAAGGGCCGCCCGGCGCTTGTTCGCACCGCGTGAGGACGCTGGTCACCGCCGCGTGCCCGGCGGGCGGCACGGCCGAGGGATCTGCAACCTGGATCGCTGCCAACGCGCAGGCCGTGTCGTCAAGATCGTCAGGGTACGGGTACTGGCGGCTTTCGTTACTCTCCCGCTCCCAGTAGTTGTACGTCCACCACTCGCCCCGCTGGGAGAGCAGGTACTGCGTGGCAGCTGCCCGGATACCGCCTGCGCCCGGCACGCGG
>JAYRIO010000110.1:0-9599 GCA_041906745.1 Patescibacteria group bacterium | reverse complement strand
TTCCGCGGCCGTACCGCCTGATGTTTGGTGTTTGTTCGGATTTGGGGTATAGTACGGAGCTATGAAGCACCAGATCTCCGTGCGCGGCGCACGGGAACATAACCTGCAAGGCATCGACCTCGACATCCCCAAAGATTCACTGGTAGTCATCAGCGGCATCTCGGGGTCGGGGAAGTCGTCGTTGGCGTTCGACACGATTTACGCCGAAGGGCAGCGGCGGTACATCGAATCGCTCTCGTCGTACGCCCGGCAGTTTTTAAGCCAAGGCAAAAAGCCGGACGTCGACTCGATCGAGGGCCTGTCCCCGGCGATCTCGATCGACCAGAAGTCGGCCTCGCACAATCCCCGCTCCACGGTCGGCACGGTCACGGAAATCTACGATTACTTACGCCTGCTGTATGCCAAGATCGGCGAGCAGTACTGCAGCAACTGCGGCCACCGCATCAAGCAGTCCACGATCGACGAGGTGGTCGACACCGTTCTTGGGAAGGTGGCACAGGATACGGCTGTCCGCGTCTTCGCGCCGGTCGTCCGGGCGCGCAAAGGCGAGTACCGCGAGCTCCTGGAAGGATTCAAGCAGGATGGGTACTCGCAGGCGCTCATCGGCAAGCAGCTGTACGACCTGAACCAGGAAATCCCGACACTGGCCCGCTATAAGACGCACACGATCGAGATCCTCATCGACTCGTTCACTTTGAACGGCGAGACGGTGTTGCGGCTGCAAGAAGCGATCGAGCAGGCCGCGGCCAAGGCTGAGGGCGGCGTCGTGGTCGACGACGGCACCAGCCGGACGCCGTACAACCTGCGGCTCATGTGCGAGCACTGCGGCCAGGCGGGCGTCGAACTTGAGCCGCGGCTGTTTTCGTTCAACAGCCCGATCGGCGCGTGCGAAACCTGCGAGGGCCTCGGGGTACACAAAGCGATCGACCCGCAACTGGTACTGCCCGACGACACGAAAACCGTGGCGCAAGGCGCGATCCTGCCATGGGACTACTCGCCGAAGAACTGGTACGGCTTCCTGCTGCGGGCAGTGTGCGAGCACTTCCGGATCGACATGCAGGTACCGGTCAAGAACCTGCCCGCCGACCAACGCGACCTGCTGCTGTACGGGCCGGGCAAAACCGTGCGGATCCCGGCAACGTACTACGCCCAGGGCCGCGCCAACACCATGAACGTGATCTTCAGCGGGATCGTTCCCCTGCTGGAGCGGCGGTGGCGCGACACCGAATCCGATTCGATGCGCCAGCAGTTGGAAAAATACATGACCGAGTCGCCGTGCGACCGTTGCGCAGGGCGCAGGCTGCGGCCCGAGGCGCTGCTGGTGCGCGTCGGCGGCAAGTCGATCGCCGAGCTGTGCGCGGTCCCGATTCCCGACCTGACCAAGTTCTTCCACGACCTGCAGCTGACCGAGCGCGACCGCCTGATCGCCGAACGGATCCTGAAAGAAATCACCTCCCGCGTCCACTTCCTGGATGACGTCGGCCTGGGGTACCTGTCGCTCAACCGGTCGGCGGTAACGCTGGCGGGCGGCGAGTCGCAACGGATCCGCCTTGCCAGCCAGATCGGCAGCCGGCTGACCGGCGTCCTGTACGTCCTTGACGAACCCTCGATCGGCCTCCATGCCCGTGACAACGTCAAGCTCCTGTCGGTCCTGAAGGGTTTGCGCGACGTCGGCAACTCGGTCATCGTCGTGGAGCATGACGAGGAAACGATCCGCGAGGCGGACCACGTGATCGACGTCGGGCCCGGTGCCGGCCGCCACGGTGGCCGGATCGTCGGCCAAGGTACACCGGCCGAGGTCGCGGCTATGCCCGGCTCGCTGACCGGCCAGTACCTTGCCGGGACGCTGGCCATCGACGTTCCCGAGCAACGCCGCGCATCGAAACGCTTCTTATCCGTGTTCGGCGCCCGCGAACACAACTTGAAAGGCACGACCGTCCACATCCCGTTCAATACGCTGACCTGCATCACCGGCGTGTCCGGCTCGGGCAAATCGACGCTGGCGATCGACATCCTCTACAACGCGATGGCGCGGACGCTCAACAAATCCTTGGTCAAACCGGGCAAGCACGAGCGGATCGAGGGCATGGACCAGTTCAAGCGCGTCGTTATGATCACGCAGACGCCGATCGGGCGCACGCCGCGGTCGAACCCGGCGACGTACACTGGCCTGCTGACCCCGATCCGCGAGCTGTTCGCCACCACCCGCGACGCGAAAATCCGTGGGTACGAGCCAGGCCGGTTCTCGTTCAATGTCGCCGGCGGCCGGTGCGAACACTGCGAGGGCGAGGGCGTGATGACGATCGAGATGCAGTTCCTGCCCGACGTGTACCTGCCCTGCGACGTCTGCAAGGGCACCCGGTACAACCGGGAAACGCTCAACGTGAAATTTGCTGGCAAATCGATCGCGGACGTGCTCGCCATGACCGTCGAGGAAGCGCTGTCGTTCTTCAAGGATTTCCCGAAAATCGCCGATACGCTCCAAGTGCTCGACGACGTCGGTTTGGGCTACATCCAGCTCGGCCAGTCCGCGACCACCTTGTCGGGCGGCGAGGCCCAGCGGGTCAAGCTGGCAGCCGAACTCGCGCGGCGCGGGCGTGGCAGCACGTGCTACATCCTGGACGAACCGACGACCGGCTTGCACATCGCCGACATCCAAAAACTACTGGTCGTACTGAACCGGCTCGTGGACCAAGGCCACACCGTGATCGTGATCGAACACAACCTGGACGTGATCAAAACCGCCGACTGGCTCATCGACCTTGGCCCCGAAGGCGGGGATGGCGGCGGCAAGGTGATCGCAGTGGGCACGCCGGAAGACGTGGCCGGCAACCGGCAGTCGGAAACCGGCCGGTTCCTGAAGCTGACGCTGGAACAGGCACGCCACCGGAAACGGCAGGCAGCGGCATGACCCTGGTCTTCAAGCCCGAAGACGTCACGAAGCTGCCGACCGAGCCCGGCATCTACTACTTCAAGGACGCGGCGGGCGCGATCCTGTACGTCGGCAAGGCGACCTCGCTCACCCACCGCGTCCGCTCCTACTGGCAACGGCCGTTGGACGCCCGGTTACAACGGATGATCCCGCTCATCGCCACCATTACCGTCCATCCGACGGAAACCGCCCTGGAAGCCTTGATCCTTGAGGCGAACGAGATCACCCGGCTGAAGCCGCCGTTCAATGTCCGCGGCAAGGACGACAAGACCTTCGCGCAGATCGCGGTGACGAAAGAGGACTATCCTCGGATCCTGATCATCCGGCCGACGCAGAAAGTGACGGTACCGATCGACAAGACGTTCGGGCCATACACATCCGGCTTGGCAGCCCGGCGGGCGGTCAAGGCGCTCCGCGGTTTGTTCAAATTCTACTGCACCGGCAAGCCGCATTCCGGCCGGCCCTGCCTGTACCGGTCGCTGGGCGAGTGCCCAGGGGTCTGCACAGGCGAGATCGGCGTCCAGGCGTACCGTGCGCGTATCAACAAGGTCGTCCAGTTCCTCGAGGGCAAGAAGAAACAGATCATCAAGAGCACGCGGCATGCGATGGAGCTGGCGGCCAAAGAGCAGCGCTACGAAGAGGCCAAGGAGCTGCGCGACGAACTCTTCGCGCTCACCCATATCCGCGATACGGCGTTCATGACCGACGACGTGACCGAGTTCCTGTCGACCACGCTGCCGGCCCGACTTGAAGCCTATGACATTTCCAACTCCGGCGAGCGCGATGCGGTCGGCAGCTTAGTAGTCGTCGAACACGGCCGCGCTAATCCGTCGGAATACAAGCGGTTCAAGATCAAGACTGTCGACCGGCAGAGCGACGTCGCGATGCTGCGCGAAGTACTGACCCGCCGCTTCTCCCACCTTGACTGGCCGATGCCTGACTTCATCCTTGTCGACGGCGGCGTACAGCAACTCGCAGTCCTGGAACGAGTGCTCCGGCAGCACCGCCTGGTCGTCCCCGCCGCCGGCGTCGTCAAGGGGCCGACGCGGAAGCTGGCCAGGCTCGTACTGTCGAGTGCCGCCCGAACCTGGATGAACGAGCGGCAATTGACCACCCAGCTGTTCGAACCGGTCGTCCGGCTTGCCCGCGACGAAGCGCACCGGTTCGCCATCACCTACCACCGGCGACTCAGGGATTCCCTGCCCAAGACGCTCACGTCCCGGCGACGGCCTAATTCGCGGCCGGGTGGTGCGTAAGGTCTTGCCGCTGCGTGTGCTTCTCGGTCACTCGGAACTCAAGGTACTTCCCGCGCAATAGCCGGATCTGCGCATCAAGCGCCGGCAGCGACGAAAAGATGATGTTGGACAACGGCAATAGGATCGGCGCCGTAATCCATTCCAAGGCGACATTGAGACGCGACCGGTACAGGCGCTCCTTCGGGATCGGGGGCAGCAGCAGCACCGACACGCTGAAACTGACCACTAATCCAACGAGCGCCAAGGTGAGGATGTTGTTATAGAGCGGAGGGAACGTATATGCGATCACCACGTCTTTGTAGATCGGGTTGACGTACCGGGGAAACCAACCGAAGAACGCGAGCAGGATCGAGGTCGCCCCCCAAGAGAAGTGGCCCTCGATCAAACGGGCCGCCTGCAGCCATTTGCCAACGAACGGCAGCTTGGGATCCTGCGTGTTCTTCCAGAGTACGTACGGAATATCCGAACATCCCCACGCCCAACGCCGCTTCTGCAAGTATTGCTCCCGGAAGGTTGCCCAGTACCCCTTGGGCGACAGGACCGCGTCTTGGTAGATCGGCACGTTGAGCGGCACGACGCTGTGGTTGCCATGGAACGCGTAGTAGGTCCGCCAGAACTGGTGGCCGTCCTCGACCGCCGTATGGACAGACCAAAAATCGGTCGCGACCAGCGCGTCGAATCCCTGGGCATGGGCCGAAAAGTTGCGGAGCCGGTACGGCCGAGTCGACTCCATGATCTGCCAGAAGGAACTCCCAAGTGCGACCGCGCGGATCGGCAACGGGACGTCCCAAATGTTATTGAAGAACATCGGGATCGGCTGGAAACTCGCGTGGAACGGATCCGGGTGGCGGAGATACTCGTAGGTCAGCGAGGCAAAGTACTTTTTATGGACACGGTTGTCGGCATCGAGCGTGGTACAGATTACACGGTCGTATGAAATACCTTGTTTGTCCAAGTACAGCTTCGCTTTCCGGGCCGCCCAGGTGATGTTCCCGCCTTTCCCGATCACCTCGCCGGCGATGTCTGGCGGGTGCTGGGTCGTCATCACGTGCGCGAAGACGCCCTTGTAGCGCTTCGCCATCCGCTCGATCGCGTCGGCGTTGTCCTTGAACCGGGCTTCTGTAGCGACGACCACGATCAAGTGCTGCAACGGGTAGTCGGACTGCTTGATGGCCTCGATCGTGGCCTGGACGATCTCGGGATCCTCTTTGGAGGCGGCCACGATGACCAGGTGCCACACCGACTGGACCGCATCGTCGGGGAACGTTTCATGGAGTTCGCGGAGCCAGTCGCGCCGGATATCGCGCCGGTAACGGATATACCCCACGATCAGCCGTGCCGACATAAGTAACGAGCGTGAAAACCATAGCAGCGCATAGACCAGCATAAAGCTGGCCACTGCCTCGGGAGCTACGAACGCTCCCGTAAACAACACCCCGAACGTGCCGAAGGTGAGGACCGCGGGAATGTACTCGAGCCAGCGTGGGTAGCGGTGGACATGTGCCGACATTATGACCCCCTCGAAGCAACCAGCAGGATCAGTACGAGCAGCTGGACGTACGCCGTGCCCAGGCCGAGTATCAGACTGGCGATACTGTTCGCGCCCAGCACGAAGAGCTGCAACAAGCCGTTGCAGAGCAGCATGCCGAGCGCGAACACAAGCGGTAACGGATTCAACGAAACCAGGGATGCCCGCAGGGACCAGAGCGATACTTGGAGCACAACCGAGAGAAGAAACAATATACGGACGTGATTCGGATGGAGTTGCTGGGGATGTTGACTGGAGCCGCCTCCGGGATTTGAACCCGGGACCTCCACTTTACGAAAGTGTTGCTCTACCACTGAGCTAAGGCGGCGTACAGGACTGTCGCTGTGCGGCTGTGAGTATACCATACGTTTTCTTATTCTACCCTATCGCCAACAGCCACGTCGTGGACAACGCACCAGCCTGCCGGCAGCTCGAAAACTTCATCGACTGGCGAGGGCGGACTGTACCGCGTCGCGCCGTCGTCCGCAGGCACACTGGCCGAGATGTCGATGACCCGCCGGCCAGCCACCCATACAATGTCGATCGGGAAGCGCATGTCCTTCATCCAAAACGTCGGCGTCTGCGGCGACGGGAATGGGAAGACCAGCGCAGTGTCGGCCGGCAGTGAATCCCGACCGCTCAGCCCCTGCTGCTGTTCGGCAGGCGTCCGCGCATACTCGGCCGTAATCCGGTGGCCGGCGATGGCGCGGACGGACGGCATTGCCGACCCAGGCCGAGCCATGGAAAAGCCGAACGCGCCCATCGCGAGCAGCCCGGCAACCCCTACCGCGAAGACTCGGCGAGGATTCGTCGCGTCTCCTTCTTGTAGAGCTCCACGGCCGGCTGGTCGAATGCGTCGACGCCCAGCAGCTGCGCAAGGTACATCATGGTCAGCATGTGCTGCTGCATCGCCTCGCCGACCGACCGCGCGTCGAGCCGTGGCAACGTCAGCGTGCAGTAGGTGCGCCCTGCGTTCGCGTAGGCATGCCGCGTCCCGTCAAGGATCGCGTCCGATACGGCCTGCAGCGGTTGCCCTGTAAGGTTCGGCACCAAGGATGCAAAGATGCTTTCCCCGGGCAGTGTGATTCCGGCATTGCTACGGATCCGTACGAAGGTGGTGAATGCGGTGTCCGGACCAGACAGGTACAGCTGGGCCACGGAGTGCAGGTCGGTCGAGCCAACCGAGACGCTCGGGAAAATCCCCGCCGTGGCGGACTTTCCAACGGATTCGCCGGTCAGTTGCCGGAACCACTTGCCGTACAACTCGAGCGAGGGCGAGAAGCAGAACAGGTCATGGATCGGTTTGCCCGCCTTGAATCCTGCGTACATGGCGATCGCGTGTTGGGCAGCGGCGTTCGCGCGGTAGTCATCCGACAACCCCGTATCGAGCGCCGCTCTTCCTCCGTCCAACAGCTGGCCGGTCGGTACGCCGAGCACCGCGAGCGGAAGTAGCCCGACATCCGAAAATACGGAATACCGTCCGCCGACCGTTTTCGGGCTGTGGACGGTTGGAACGTGCCGTTGCCGCGCAAGCTCGGAGAGGGCCGAACCCTCATCGGAAACGACCACGACCGAATCCTGGATCGAACCTCCGGCGGCAACCAGCGCGCTGACTAGCAACTCCGCGTTCGCGACTGTCTCGGTGGTGGATCCGGATTTACTAGCAACCACAAGCAGCACCCGCCGCTTCGTCCGCACCGCGTCTTCCAGTAATTGGACTGCCTGGGAAGCCAGCACGCCGTCAATGGTATCAACGGGAATGAGTTGCGGCGTCCGCAGCAGGTTGGCCTGCGTGCCAAAGACGGCCTGGTGCACCGCGAGCGCGCCTAAGTTCGAGCCGCCGATCCCAACCAAAAATAACATCTCGACGCCGGCGTACTGCGCCGCGTAGGCTGCAGCGCGCTCAGCCGCCCCGGCAACATCCGGCAGCGTAAGGCTGTATTCGGGCGCGTCCTCTGCCGGCGTCCGGCGGAGCAGCTGCAAGGTTGCCCGGTACGGGGCCAGCGTGACAAACAGCGATTCCTGCTCCTCGGCACCTATGTCGATACGGTCAAGCTCAAGCACGTGGGCCCTCCGGTAACATTGGTTTCAATGGAGCGGGATACGAGAATCGAACTCGCGTTTCATGCTTGGGAAGCATGCGTACTACCATTGTACGAATCCCGCAGGGAGCTGCTGGCAGTATAGCAGCTCGGGTACACGTTACGCGCGATGCCGCAGCCGGCGTCGCTCGGCCAGCCGCAACCGTACCAAAGCCCGTTCGATAGCCGCCGCGGCATCGGCCTGCGCCTGGCGGTCGGCGCTGTCGAGCTTGGCTTGCTGGGCGCGCCGGAGCGCCTCGGCCGCACGTTGCTCGTCGATCGATTCCTCGGTTTCCGCCGCGTCAGTCAGGATGCTGACCTCACGCTGCGACACCGTAACGACACCGCCATGCACAGCCAGCTGACGGTTCGCAGCCCCCTCGCGTACCGTCACCTCGCCCGACGCCAAGAGGGCGACCAGCGGTTCGTGGCCGGGCAGGATCGTCAACTCGCCGTCCAACGACGGCAGGCTGACGCTTGCTACCTGGCTATCGTACACCTGTTGCTCCGGCGTGAGCACCGACAGGCGCAGCAGCTGGTTAGGCACCGGCGACCTCGTCGATCCCGCCCTTCAGATAGAAGGCCTGTTCGGGCTTGTCATCGTGCTTGCCGTCGAGAATTTCGCGGAAGCCGCGGATCGTCTCGGCGAGCGGCACGTACGCGCCCGGCTTGCCGGTGAACTGCTCGGCGACGAAGAACGGTTGCGACAGGAAACGCTGGATCTTACGCGCCCGGGTGACCAGGATCTTGTCGTCCTCGGATAACTCGTCGATACCCAGGATCGCGATGATGTCCTGCAAATCTTTGTACCGCTGCAGCACCTGCTGCACGCCACGCGCGACCGCGTAGTGGTCGGCGCCGACGACGTTCGGATCCAAGATCGTCGAGGTGGAGTCGAGCGGATCGACGGCCGGGTAAATACCCACCTCGGACAGCTGGCGCGACAGCACGACGGTCGAGTCGAGGTGCGCGAAGGTAGTTGCCGGCGCCGGGTCGGTCAGGTCGTCGGCCGGCACGTACACGGCTTGGACCGAGGTGATTGAGCCTTTCTTGGTCGAAGTGATCCGCTCCTGCAGGCTCCCCATCTCGGTGGCAAGGTTCGGCTGGTAGCCGACAGCCGACGGCATCCGGCCCAGCAGCGCCGACACCTCGGAACCGGCCTGCGTGAACCGGAAGATGTTATCGATGAAGAAGAGCACGTCCTTGCCGCCCTCATCGCGGAACTGCTCCGCGATGGTGAGCCCCGACAACGCGACGCGCAGGCGGGCGCCAGGCGGTTCGTTCATCTGGCCGAAGACGAGCGCGGTCTTATCGAGCACGCCCGAATCCTTCATCTCGTGGTAGAGGTCGTTGCCCTCGCGCGTCCGTTCGCCCACGCCGGCGAAGACCGAAAAGCCGCCGTGCTCGGCCGCGATGTTGCGGATCAGTTCTTGGATGATGACCGTCTTGCCGACGCCGGCGCCGCCGAACAAGCCGACCTTGCCGCCTTTGACGAACGGCGCGATCAGGTCCACGACCTTGATGCCGGTCTCGAACACCTCGGATTTCGTGCTCAATTCGTCGAACGCCGGGGCCGGCCGGTGGATCGGCAACCGGGGCCACTCTTGCTTCGCCTCCTTGCCGTCGATCGGTTCGCCGGTCACGCCGAACATGCGGCCCAAGACACCTTCGCCGACAGGGACGGACATCGGCGCGCCGGTCGCGCGGACCGCCAGCCCGCGGTGCAGTCCGTCGGTCGAGTCCATCGCGATCGCCTTGACCTCATTGTTGCCTAGGTGCTGCTGCACCTCCAAGACCAACAC
>JAYRIO010000109.1:0-6948 GCA_041906745.1 Patescibacteria group bacterium | reverse complement strand
GCAGGCGCCGCTCGCCCCGACTAACCTTGTCTTAAGCAAGGACGAACAGACGATCTTCTTCGTGAGCGCCGGCCATCCGACCGCTCTTACTCTCGACCTTGGCGCCTACTGACGCTCGTGAGCTGCCAGGCGGAACGTCACGCCGTAAATCCGGCGTTGCCCTAACGCCTCGTTGAGCGCCGCAATGAACGCCGGAATCGTCGGCTGGGCAAGATGGCGGGCCTCGGCGTCCGGTACGGTCACGATCAACCGGCCATGATGGACGCTGGTCGCTACGAACCGGCCCTCGGCCAGGCGGTTCGCCGCCTCGACGACCGCGGTCGCGGTCAGGCGGTCGGTGAGGCCATGGCGGGCAGCGAACGAGTTCAGTTCGTGCGAGAGCGGCTCAAGCGGCATACTGCACCTCGGGCTGCACCTGCGACAGGTCCAAGACCGTCGCGCTATCGAGGAGCCGGGCATCAAGCGCCGTCGCATCGGTCGTGGTGACGATCGTGGGGAACTGGGCCAGCAGCCCGGTCAGCTGGCTCGACCGCGCCCGGTCAAGCTCGGAAAACAGGTCGTCGAGCAGCAGGTAGGGCGGGACCGGCAGCGGCCGGGCGGCATACCGCAGCACCTCGGCATGCTTGAGCGCGATCAGCAAACTGCGCTGTTCGCCCCGCGAGGCGAACGTCATTGGTTTGCCGCCAAGCTGGATCAGGAGGTCGTCGCGGTGCGGGCCGACGCTGGTCGCGCCCTGCCGGCTGTCCCGGTCGCGGCTGCTGGCCAGCAGCTCGGCGAAGCGGTCCGCTGGATCGGCTGCCGGCAGGTAGTCGATGGTGATTGAGCGTGCCTGCTCATCGCCCTCGAACAGCGCATAGGGCGCCTGGACCGCCGTTTCGAGCTCACCGGTCAGCTGGGCCCGTTTCGCCATGATCTCGCTGCCAGCGGCCGCTAAGAGCTGTTCCCAGCTCTCGAAGGAAGCCGGGCTAGTGGTGCGCTGCACCAACAAGGCGTTCCGTTGCTTCAGAGCATGCTGGTACCGGAGGAGCGCCTCGGCGTACGTCCGGTCGGTAGCCGACAACAGCATATCCAGGTACCGGCGGCGTGCCTTCGGCGGTCCGACCACCAGTTCCACCAGCTCCGGCGCGAAGAGGACGGCGCAGAGGTGCCCGAGCGAGTCGAGCGGCGTGGTAACAATCTCGTTGACCAGGCTTTGCTTCCGGACCGTCCCGCCGAACGTCGAGATCGCCCGTTCCAGCCGGAGCCCGTCAGGGAAGACGGCTTGGGCCCGGGCCGTGTCTGTGTGCCAGCCGATCATGTCCCGGTCGACGTTGGTCCGGTACGAACGGCCCAGGCTCAAAAAGTAGATCGCCTCAAGGATCGTCGTCTTGCCCGCGCCGTTCGGCCCGATGATGACGGTCGGTGAGCGGAGCTCGATCGCTACGCCGCCGAACCGTCGGAACCCGGTCAGGCGCAACGTCGGGTGGTCAGGCATCAGTCCGGAGCGGCATCACCAGGCTCAAGTAGGTGTCGTCGCCGTCCGCACGGAACACGCCCGCCCGGTCAGTCCCCGACAGGGTCAGCTTCACCGTGTCGCCGCCAAGGGCGTTCAGGGCATCCAGGATATACTTGGCGTTGAACGCGATATCGATCGGTTCGCCGGTCGCGGTCGCCGCGACGGTGGCGGTGTTCTGGCCGACCGTGGTGGAAACCGCCGAGACCGTGCAGCCGGTCGGCGGCGTGATGATGAACCGGATATTGTGCGAGGCATCGCGGGCGAACAGGCTGGCCATCCGTACCGCGGCGATGAGCTCGGCTTTCTCCATACCCACGGTCGTGGTCGCGGCGGTGGGGATAATCTGGGTGTAATCGGGAAACGTCCCGTCGATCAGGCGCGAGACCAGTTGCGTGCTGTCGACCTCGAGGGAGACTTGGTTCGCGTTGAACTGGAGCGTCACAGGCTGGTCGCTGTCCGGCAGGATCCGCGACAGCTCGAGCGCAGCCCGGACCGGCAAGAGCAGGGAGGCGGCCGGCGGAGAGCCCTTCAGGGGGATTTTCCGTTCGGCCAGGCGGTACGAGTCGGTCGCGGCCAAAACCATGTGGTTGTCACGAATGTGAATACAGATCCCATTCAGGACAGGGCGGGCATCGTCGACCGCGGCCGCGAAGACGACGTCCCGCAACCCGCTCCGGAACGCGTTGGCCGGCAGCGTCACCGATTGGGCATCGCTCACCGAGGGGATAAGGGGGAACTCGCTCGCATCCATTCCCTTGACCGTCGCGGCGTGCCGGTCGGAGTGGATCTTCGCCTCGCCTTGGTCGACCCCGATCTGGAGCGTCGGATCGGTATTATTCGCCACGAAGTCCACCAAGAGGCGAGCGGGGAGCGTGATCGCACCCTCGGCCGCGACCTTCGCCCCGATCACGGTCACCACGCCGATTTCCAAATCGGTCGCAGCGAGGCGTAACTGGCCGTCCTTGGTCTGGATGAGGATGTTCGCCAGAACGGGCAACGAGGACTTCGTCGTCGCGACGCGGCTGACGAGTTGGAGACCTTTCGAGAAATTTTCCTGCGTGCAGGTGACGTCCATATGTATATATCTATGTTGAATGAATCGTAATGGTAATAAGGGCTGTGGATTTGGGGATTCCTCCGAGTGGGCGCTGTGGATCAGCTGTGGGCGCGGTGTGGAGGAATTGGGTATAAGATCGCCTCTTTGTCATACCGCACTTTTTGTCCACAAGGTATCCCCAGACTTGTGTGGATAACTTTCAGCCAGCGACGTACAGCCGTTCCTTGATCAGCGCGACGTCACGCTGCAGGGTCTCGTCCCGGCTCAGCTCCTTGTTGATCTTGTCGACGCCGTGCATCACCGTCGTGTGGTCCTTGCCACCGAGCGCCTTGCCGATCTTCGGGAAGGAAAACTCCAACTCCTCGCGGATCAGGTACATGGCGATCTGGCGCGGGTAGACCAGTTCCTTGTTCCGCCGCTTCCCCAAGAGCTCGGCCATGTCGAGCGTGAAGTAGTCGGCGATGGTCTGGCAGATGTTCTCTACGGTCACGTGGGTGACGCGGCGGTCCAAGCCGGTCTGTTCGAGCACCCGTTCAATGAGTTTGAGCGAGGGCTGGACGTTGTAGAGCTCGCAGTGGGTCGCGATCGCGTTCAAGGCGCCCTCGAGCTCGCGGATGTTGCTCTGGACGTGCTGGGCGACGTACTCGATCGTCTCGCGGTCGAGCGGGAACCCCTTGTCCTCGCACTTGTGCTGCAAGATCGCCTGGCGGGTTTCCACGTCCGGGGTCTGCATGTCGGTCACCATCCCCCAGCCGAACCGGGAGCTTAACCGCGGCTCGAGCTGCGGGATCGACCGCGGCCGCTTGTCCGAGGTCATGACGATCTGCCGGTTCGTCTGGTGGAGGGTGTTGAAGGTGTGGAAAAACTCCTCCTGCATGCCGTCCTTGCCGGCCAGGAACTGGATGTCGTCGATGAGGAGCACGTCGGCGTTCCGGTACCGTTTCTTGAAGCTGTCGAGCTGTTTGCTCTGGAGCGACTGGACGAACTCGGTCACGAACCGCTCGCACGGGGCGTAAATGATGACCTTCTTCGGGAACTGCCGCTGGACCTCGTTGCCGATGGCGTGGAGCAGATGGGTTTTCCCAAGGCCGACACCGCCGTAGATGTAGAGTGGGTTGTACTGCATATTGCCCGGCTTCTTCACGATCGCGAGCGCGGCGGCGTGCGCCAGCCGGTTACTGGTACCGACGACAAAGGTATCGAACGTGTACCGCTCGTTGAGCGTCTGGCTGCCGCCTGAAGCGGCCGTCGCCGAGCGGGTGTTGCCGGAACTCTTCGCGCTCGTTGCGAAGGGCGACGCGGTCTGGCTGGCGGCCGGCGAGGCCGCTGCCTCGGGTTCCGGCTTGGCCGTCCCGGTCGCGACCAAGTACTCGACCCGCTGCAGGTCGGGATAGAACTGTTTGAGCGAGGCCACGATCTCTTTGTGGTACTTCGTCTGCAGCCACTCTTTGGCGAAGGTATTCGGTACGCCGATCGTCACCAGCCCGTCGGCGGCACTGATGATCCGGGTATTCCGGAACCAGGTGGTGAAGTTCGCTTTCGACAGCGTCACTTCGAGTTCGCCGAGCGTCGTCTGCCAGACCTGCGTTGCACTCTGCATGAATCGCCCTCCATTCCGTGCCAGCTGCGATCGCATGCCCCGCTCGATCGCCGACATCGTACCACGACTGCTGTGGTCGAATGTTATCCACAAATTTTTCCCAAGGCCAGAGTGATTTCAGGAAATAACAGGAGAAAACAGCTGTGGAAAAGGTTGGGGATTTGTGGACAGCCTGTTACGGCCGGACGCGGACGGCGACGTGCGGCGTCGCGATACTGGGGCTGCGGAACAGCCACCACTGCTGCACGATCGAGAACAGCGTCGTGATCACCCAGTAGACGGCCAGCCCCGCCGGGAACCGGCTGCCGATAAAGACCGTCAGTAACGGCATGAGGTACATGACCATCTGGTTGGTCTGCTGGGCGCTGTCAGGCGTCGCGACGGTGCCGCCGGCCGGTTTCGGCTGCTGCCGGCGCATCAGCTGCCAGGTCTGGACGAACTGCAAGACGCCGCTCACGACCGCCAAGACGATGCTCGGATGGTGCAGGTCCATACCCAGGAACATCGTGTTGACCTGGTCGGGTGCGTGGACGAAGGAGTAGAGCAGGCTGTGGTCGGTCGCCTGGATGCCGGAATTGAAGACCCGGTAGATGATGAACAGTACCGGGAGTTGGATGAGGAGCGGCAGGCAGGAACCGAGCGGGTTCACCTTGTGTTCCTGGTAGAGCGCCATGATCTGCTTGTTCAGCTCCTCGGGATTATCCTTGTGCTCGCCGCGGAGCCGGTCGATCTCCGGCTGGAGCACCTGCAGCTCGCGCTGCGCCCGGACGCCCTGGGCGGACAGCGGCAATAACAGTAGCCGTACCAGGATCGTAACGGCGATAATGCCAAGCCCCAGGCTGTTTCCCGGCAGGACCGAGATGAAGAAGAACAGCAGGTTGTAGAGCGGTTTGTAGAACAGCGACGTGAAGAAGGCTTGCATGGTCATCCTTTCGGTTTCGTTAGGCTGGGTCGTAGCCGCCTGGGTTCCAAGGCGCACACCGGCCGATCCGCTTCATCCCCAGCACGATCCCCTGCGCCGGGCCGTATTTGCGGATCGCGTCAATCGTATACATCGAACACGACGGATGGAACCGGCAGTAGCCCTGGGGAAAGAATACCTTGATCCATGAATGGTCGGGTGACAGGGTGAGCTGGTACAGCCGGATCGCGGCAACACAGACCGTTGTCACGCCACGGTCCTGGCGCGCAGCCGCGAGCGCTCGATGAGCTCGCCAAGGTCGGCCGCGAGTGCCTGGTACGGCTCCCCTGCTGCCGCAGCCTGGAGTTGGATGATGAGCTCGGTGGGTGCGAGCGTGGGGGCGAGCGCTGCTGCCGCAGCCTGTACTTGCCGCTTCAGCCGGTTGCGCACCACGGCCTTCGCCGACACCTTGCGGCCGGTCACGACGGCGATCCGTGTCCGTGCGGCCGGCAACCAGGCAATGCGAAACAGCCGGCTCCGAGCCGACTGTCCTTTGCGGTAGACCTTCGCGAAGTCGCGGGCGGCGTTAAGCCGAGATGCGCGCGCGAACAACGAGCCTCTTCCTGCCCTTGAGGCGGCGGCGCTTGATAACGGCGCTTTCGCCTTTCTTGCCGGCGTCTTTCATCGCCCGCTTGCGGGCGATGAAGCCGTGGGTTTTGGCACGTTTCCGTCGTTTGATCTTCTGGCCGGGAATCATATGGTGTGGAGTATAGGGGAAATCCTGTGGAAAAGCTAGCGATCTCTGCGTGCTTGTAGGTAGGCGAGTTTCGCGGCTCGAGATAAGGCTTTCAGGCGTGCCTCGGCTTGCTGGGCCGACGATCGGTCGGGATACGCCTCGGCGTACCGCAGGACCACGGGCCGACGGGCCCTGGTGTAGCGCGCCCCTTTAGGCGAGCCATTGTGCTCCTGCACCCGTCGTTGGACATCAACGGTGACGCCGGTGTACAGCGTCTTGTCCGCGCACTCGAGGATATACAGGTAAAACGTCGATCCAGACATAGTGTTGGCGGTGAGGGTGGGATTCGAACCCACGGAACCCTTTCGGGCTCAACGGTTTTCGAGACCGCCCGATTCAACCACTCTCGCACCTCACCGTTGGTGTCAGAGTGTACCAGGAGGCGACACGGGCGTCGAGGGCGGATCGGCGGCCAGGTCGTCCTCGGCGGCGACGCGGCGGAGCTCGTTGTCGGTGGTGATGCCCGCCTTCACCTTGGCCTGCCCGTCCTCGAACAGCGTCCGCATGCCGCCGGCTTTGGCGGCAGTCTCGAACTGGTCGATCGTCCCCTTCTGCTGGATGAGGGTCTCGACGTCGCGGTTCGGTACCAAGAGTTCGGCGATCGCGATCCGGCCCTCGTAGCGGGCGTCGCCGGTCTTGTCCGGATGCGCCAGCCGCCGGAGCAGGCGCTGGGCGATAATGAGGTTGATAACGCCGCCCAGGAGGTAGGTTTTGACGCCCATGTCCAACAGGCGCGGAATGGCGCCGCTGGCGGAATTGGTGTGGAGCGTCGACAGGACGAGGTGGCCGGTCAGCGCCGCCTGGACGGCCGTGGTGGCCGTCTCGGCATCGCGGATCTCGCCGACCATGATGATGTCGGGATCCTGGCGGACGACGCTCTTGAGGGCGCTGGCGAAGGTGTAGCCCCGGTCCGGCTCGATCTGGGTCTGCTGGACGCCCTTGATCCGGTACTCGATCGGATCCTCGATTGTGATGATCTTCACGCCCGGCTTGTTGAGCTCCTGCAGGATCGCGTAGAGCGTGGTCGACTTGCCCGATCCGGTCGGGCCGGTGTTCAGGATGAGCCCGTTCGGTTTGCTGGCGGCCGCGCGGATGATGG
>JAYRIO010000108.1:0-1972 GCA_041906745.1 Patescibacteria group bacterium | reverse complement strand
GGGGCTGAGGTGGGATTATCTTGGGGCGAGATGGGCAACTCCGAGGTCGGCCACATGAACCTGGGCGCCGGCCGCGTCGTGTTGCAAGAGGCCACCCGGATCAGCAATGCGATTACGACCGGCGAGTTCTACAAGAACGAGGTCCTGCTCGACGCGATGACCGCGGCCAAGTCGGGCACTGGGACGCTCCACATCATCGGCATCATCTCGCCGGGCGGCGTCCACGGCCACATCGACCACATGGTGTCCACGATCGAGCTGGCGCGGCGCGAGGGCGTCAAGAACATCGCGCTCCACATGATTTCGGACGGCCGCGACGCGACGCCCAAGTCATTCGAGAAGTTCTTCCCGAAGCTGGACGCCATCGCCAAGCGGGCCGGCGCCAAGTACGCCACCCTGATGGGCCGGTACTACGCTATGGACCGTGACCGCCGCTGGGACCGCGTCCAGGCTGCGTACGAGGCGATGGTCGACGGCAAGGGCGAGCCGGCCGCGTCCGTGCCCGACGCCTTGAACGCCGCCTACACCACCCGGAACGAAACCGACGAGTTCATCAAGCCGACGGTGATCGGCACCGATCCGAGCACGCACATCAAGGACGGCGACGTCGTCATCTTCACCAACTACCGGCCGGACCGTGCGCGCCAGCTCTCGCTCGCGCTCGACGGCAAGGAATTCAACGGCTTCACCCGCAAGGAGCTGCAGCTCAAGTTCGTCACCTTCAGCGAGTACGGCGTCGAGCTCAAGGACAACAAGATCGCCTTTCCCGAGGAGCCGATGCACAACCAGCTGGCCGAGGTGCTGGCGAACGCGAACCTGCGCCAGCTCCACCTGGCCGAGACCGAAAAGTACGCCCACGTCACGTACTTTTTCAACGGCGGCCAAGAGCAAGCCTTCCCGCTTGAAAAACGGATGCTGATCGAGTCGCCGAAGGTACCCACCTACGACCAGGCGCCGGCGATGTCGGCCCGCGAGATCACCAAGACCCTGCTCGAGGCCTACGCCGCCGACTCGTTCGACGTGGCGATCGTCAATTACGCCAACGGTGACATGGTCGGCCACACAGGCAACCTGGCCGCCACCATCGAGGGCATCCAAACGATCGACGAGGCGTTCGGTGCGGTCTCCCAGGCGGTCGAGCAGGCGGGCGACATCCTGCTCATCACGGCCGACCACGGCAACGCCGAGCAGAAGATCCATCCGGACACCGGCGATATCGACAAGGAGCACACGGCCAACCCGGTCCCGCTCATTCTCGTCAACAACAAGTTCCGCCACAAGGCGCTCGACGGCGACGTGAAGCTCAAGTTCATGTCCAGCCAGGCGATCGGCATCCTGGCCGACGTCGCGCCCACGATCTTGGAGCTGCTCCACGTGCCCAAGCCCAAGGATATGACCGGGCAGAGCCTGCTGCCTGTGCTCAAGCGCTACCAGTAGCCGGATGCCGGGCGTCACCGATATCACAACGCAGCCGAAGCCGATCGTCCTCCTGATTCTCGACGGGTGGGGCTTGCTGCCGTCGTGGCAGCACAACGCGATCGTCTCGACCCGCACGCCGACCTTCGACTACCTGTGGAAGCACTACCCGCACGCCGTGCTCCAGTCGTTCAAGATGATTGGCAACGAGGACGGCCAGGTCCGGTCGAGTGAGATCGGCCACGCCTCGATCGGTTCGGGCCGCATCGTCAAAGACGACCTGACCGAATTGAACGCCGTGGTCGAGAACGGCCAGTTCTACGAGAACGCCGTACTGCAGGCGGCCATGGCGCGCGCGGTGGAAACCGGCAAGGCAGTCCACCTCATCGGGATTGCCTCGGAAGGCGCGATCCAGGGCTCATTGAACCACGCGGTCGCGCTCGTGAAACTGGCCAAGCGCCAGAACGTGAAAGAGCTCTGGCTCCACCCGATCACCGACGGCCTGGACGTGCCCGACCGCTCGGCGCCCAGCTACCTGCAGACGCTCGAAAACGCG
>JAYRIO010000107.1:0-2637 GCA_041906745.1 Patescibacteria group bacterium | reverse complement strand
GGCAGCAGCAGCGTCGATACGCTCGCGGATCTGCCCTCGGTCCGGCACCGCCAGCTGGGCGGCGTGGCTTGGCGTAGCGCCCCTGGCATCCGCCACCAGCTCCGCGATGGTGACGTCCTTTTCGTGGCCGATCGCAGCGATCACCGGTATCCGACTCCCAAAGATCGCCCGGGCGACACGCTCGTCTTGGAATGCCTGCAGGTCGTCGGGCGAGCCGCCGCCGCGGGTCACGATGACGACCTCAGCTGCTGCACGATCGTTAAAATACTGTATTGCGCGTACCACTTCGGCCGCGGCGGCCATCCCTTGGACCGCGACCGGATACAGCTCGAGCGCTACGCCGCCCCACCGGTCGCGGAGGATACGGCGGACGTCGTCGATCGCCGCGCCCTCGGCCGAGGTGACGATGCCGATCCGTTCCGGATACGCCGGCAGCGGCCGTTTCCGCTCCGGAGCAAACAGCCCTTCTGCCTCCAGTGACCGGTACAAGGCTTCGTATGCTTGCTGCAGCGCTCCGGCCCCCACCGCCTCGATGGCGTCGACGGTCAGCGAGTACTTCCCGTACGGCACGTAGAGCCGCGGCGTTCCAAGGATGCGGACGCGCATGCCGTCCTCGACGCGTAGGCCGACCGAGTAGACGGAGGCGAAGCAGTTGACGGTGCTGTCGCTATCCTTGAGGTCGAAGAGCAGCCATTTCCCCTTGCGGACCTGGACGTTCGACAGCTCGCCTTCCACGAGGACCGTTCCGACCGCTTCGGCAAGGACCCGGTTCACGAGCTCGTTCAGCCCGCGCACCGAGTACGTGGGGATCTGCGCCGGTTCCATCAGGTGGCCGCTGCCGCCTGCTGCGCCGCGTGTTCGAGGACGCCGATCGTCTGCCGTGCCGCCCGTTCCCAGGTGAACTGCCGGGCTCGCTGCAAGCCCTGTTGGGCCAGCTGGTGCCGCAGTGCCGGATCGGTCGCCAGCTTACGCATCGCCTCGGCAATCGCGTCGGCCTTCGTTTCATTGACGAGGACGCCGGCGTCGCCCACGATCTCGGGCAGCGAGGAGTTGCGGCTGACGATGGCGGGGACGCCGGATGCCATCGCCTCGAGCGCCGGCAGGCCGAAGCCTTCGAAGCCGGTCGGGAATGTCAGGGCGTCAGCGAACCGTAACCAGATCGGGTAGTCGTGGTCCGACACGTAGCCGGGCAAGACGACCTGGGACCGAATGCCCTCGGGCAACTGCTCGAGCGCGGCGACGATCTCGTCGAACCCGTGCATTCCCGGCTTGCCAGCCAGTACCAGGCGGTGCGGGACGTCGGTTCTTTCTTTCAGGCTGCGGAACGCCTGGATCAGGCGGACGATGTTTTTCTTCGCCTCGAGCCGGCCGAGGTAGAAGAAGTACGGCTGCAGCTCGCGGAGCCGCTTGGGTGGCGTGTCGGTCGCCAGTCGCGGGAAGAACCGTTCCGGGTCGACCCCATGGTGGATGACGTGGATGTTCGCCGCCGGAAACTTGGTATACCGGAGCAAGTCCTCTTTGGTGGCGTCGGAAATGGCGATGATCTCGCGGCTCATGCGCGTGGCGAGCCAAAGGCCCAGGTTTTGGTAGAGGCGTTCGCCGGGTTTGTAGTACGCCGGATAGCGTTTGAACCCCAGGTCGTGCACGGTATTCACCACCGCCTTCGGATGGACGAGCGGGACCGTGTGCGACGGGACAAAGAGCACGTCGGGCCGGGGCCGGGTGGCGAATTCCCAGCTCAACCGTAGTTGGGTCCACAGCCGCGGGAACGGGATGATGCGGTAGTCGACGGCGGCGCGCCCGGTATCGAGCGGCTTGCTCGGCATCTTGGGCGCGTAGACCGTGTACCGGTGGTGCGGCGCGACCCGGAACAGGTGTTCGTAGATCGTGTGGGAGTACTGTTCGGTGCCGGTGTACTTGTCTTTCGCGATGCGCGACCCGTCCAAACCGATGTGTAGCATGCCCCCAGTCTATGGAATCAGCTCTTCGCCCACAAGATGGAGCGTTTGTAGGCGTCGAGATGGTCGACGGCGATGCCGGCACCCTTGGCGACGCACAGCATCGGCTCCTCGGCCAGCTGGCACGGTACACCTGTCACTTTCGTGAACAAATCGTCGATGCGCCGCAGCAGCGAGCCGCCACCGGTGAGGACAATCCCCTTATCCATGACGTCGGAGGCCAGTTCGGGAGGCGTCTTTTGCAGGACCTCGCGGACCGTCCCGATGATCTCGCCGATCGGGTCCTTGACCGCAAGCGCGATATCGCTCGAGCTGACGATCACGGATTCCGGCAGACCCGTGACGCCGTTGCTGCCGGACACTTCCATGGTCAGCTCTTTCTTGAGCTTCAGGGCGCTGCCGATCTTGATCTTGACGTCTTCGGCCGTCTGTTCGCCGATCAGCAGGCCGTACTTTTTCCGGATGAAGGCGGCGATCGCCTCGTCGATCTTGTTGCCGGCGACCCGGACCGACGACGATGCCACGATGTCGCCCAGCGAGATGACCGCCACTTCCGACGTACCGCCGCCGATATCGATGATCATGTGGCCGCTCGCGGTCGCGATCGGGATGCCGGCACCCAGCGCTGCGGCGATCGGCTCCTTAATGATGTAGGCGGCCTTGGCGCCGGCGGCGATGC
>JAYRIO010000106.1:0-7468 GCA_041906745.1 Patescibacteria group bacterium | reverse complement strand
CCTGCACATTTCCGACATCGCCCGCTTGCACGCGCTTATCGACCGATTGGTCGACGACGGGAACACGGTCATCACCATTGAACATAATGTCGACGTGATCAAGCGCGCCGACTGGGTGATCGACCTTGGGCCCGAAGGCGGTGACAAAGGCGGCCAGATCATGTTCGAAGGCACGCCGGCCGAGCTCAAGAAAAGTACGCAGGCACTTATTTCATCGTATCTGTAGCATCGAACATCAAATGGGAGGATACGTGGCTACTACCAAAGATGAGCTGTATGCCCGGATCGCAAACTTCGTATATGAAACGGGTATTCATAGTAAAACGCCGCGGTCTGGTTTTTGGTTTCTTGGAAGCGGCAGCCAGTCCGTCGCCGAACACTTGTTCCATACTGCGATGATTGCATATGCGCTAGCCAAGCTTGAACCCACGGCAGACGCGCACAAAGTCGCTCTCATGGCATTGTTTCACGACATCGGCGAGGGCAGGACATCGGATCACAATTACGTTCATCAGCGCTATGGGCGGCTCGCGGAGTCGGAGGCCGTATCGGACATAGCGAAGAGCGTGCCATTCGGTGACGAGATAGCGTCCTTGTATGAAGAGGAGCAAGCTCGTGAAACGCTGGAAGCCCAAATCGTAAAGGACGCGGATTCGCTTGAATGGGTCGCGACATTGCGCGTCGAAGAGGAGAAGGGGAATGCCAAGGCAAAGGAATGGATCCAGATCGCTTTGAAGCGCCTGAAGACCGCGAATGCGAAGAAGCTGGGAGAGACACTTGTTGCTTTGCACCCAGATTCCTGGTGGTACGATGCGGATGATGCCTGGTTTGTTGATCGGAACGTCAAAGATCGGCAATGGAAGCAGTCAGCAAGCGAAGCTACGGCGTAGTTCCAAAGGATTATATGGCAGGCAGAACGGGGCAGTTTTTCGCAACGGATCATACTAGAGGAGTAACTGAAATGGCACATTTGTTTTTAGTGCGACACGGAGAGTCGGCGTACAACAAACTTGGGCTCTGGACAGGCCACACCGACGTGGACCTGACCGATCATGGCCATGAGCAGGCGCGGGCTGCCGGAAAAGCGATCGCCCATGTTCCGATTCACGTCGTGCACACCTCGCCGCTCAGGCGCACACACCAGACCTTCGCGTCGATCCGCGAGATGCTTGGGCAGACCGAGTTGCAGCACCAATCGTTCAACGCTCTGTTGGAACGTCACTATGGGATCCACCAGGGCAAGAACAAGTGGCAGGTCCAGGAAGAAATCGGCGAAGAGGCATTCCAGGCAATCCGCCGTGGCTGGGACGTGAAAATTCCCGAGGGCGAAACGCTCAAGGACGTCCACGACCGGGTCGTGCCGCACTACGAAACGGTGATCCGGCCAGAGCTGGCCGCCGGCAAGAACGTACTGGTGGTGTCGCATGGCAATACGCTTCGCGCGCTTGTGAAGCACCTGGATACCATCACTGAAGATATGGTTCATGCGCTCGAAATCGCGACCGGCGAGGTCTACCAGTACGAGTTCGACGCGTCCGGCGCCATCGCGGGTAAAACGATCCATGCCACGCATCTGGTTGCCGCCTGAATGCGCGAGCAGTGGATGAATGAGGCGGCAGCAGTCGCGCGGAACGCGCTCTGCAAGAAGGCCCGATGCGGCGCAGTGATTGTGAAGGACGACCGCATCATCGGCCGTGGCTACAACGCCCCGCCGCTCGATGACGAGGCGAACCGTATGTGTGATGCCGACCGCACCCGCGGTGAACCGAAGTACGACAAAACCTGCTGCATCCATGCCGAGTGGCGGGCGATTCTGGACGCGCTTCGTAACCATCCAGATCAAATAGAAGGTTCGACGCTCTACTTTGTGCGGATCGGTACTGACGGCAATCCGGTACCTGCTGGCCAGCCATTCTGTACCGTGTGTAGTCGGTTGACGCTCGATGCGGGCGTCGCGCAGTTCGCGTTGTGGCATGCCGATGGCATTAGGGTCTACGCGGCCGATGAGTATAACCGGCGTTCGTACGCCTACGGCCGTCTCCCTCTGGAAATTTCCTACGATCCCGTGTATACTGACGCCACGCATTGAGCCGACGGCCGCTCACCAACCGTAGTTCCTGCCCGTCGGACCCGACTGATACCGCCGCAGCCTGGCTGCCAGCCGTATCAAGTGACACAATACCGTTATGAAAACCTACTTATACATCGACGGGCAGAACTTTCTGGCCCGGATCCGCACGATTCTGCGACGGCGCGGGATCCAAGATGCGGACATCACCACGTACGACTTTTGGGGGTTGCTGAACCACGTGTTCAAGAACGAAAAGGTCGATTTGGCGACCATCTACTTCGCCAAGGTGCATGCCGAGGAGCGGACCAAGGAGAAATCCGAAGAGCTGATTGAGCGCGAGAAGGCGCTGAAAGAGCACCTGGAGCGCCAGGGCATCAAGTACGTCACCGGGGGCGTGGTCCGGACACGTGTCCGTGGAGAGGAAGTGACGTTCGAAGAGAAAGGTGTTGATGTCAAGATCGCCGTCGACATGCTCACCGACGCGGTCGACAACGGCGTCAAAACTATTATCCTTGGCAGCTCGGACTCCGACCTGCAGCCGGCGGTCGCTGCGTTGAAGGCCCGGGGCATCACCGTAATCTACCTAGGGTTCCAAGCCCGCAAGAACCGCGGCCTGGTCGCCACCACCGAGCGTGCCGTGATGATCGATAACCAGACCGTAGAGCGGTTTTATCCGAAGAACGGAGCATCCAAATGACGAACGATACGCCGGCCTACGACGGCGCGAAGCAGCTGGCCGAGCAAGAATCCCTGGTGGGCCAAGAACGGAAGGTCGTCTTTCTACTAGCTGACATCTCTGGCTACACCAACCTGCTCACCACGGCCGAGCTCAACGTCGCCTCGCGGATCGTGAACCATATCACCGACCGGGTCTACAAGGCGACCATGGCACCGTTCGTCGTGAACGAGATCGAGGGCGATGCCTTGTACGTGTACGCCCTGCACGACGACCAGGACAACGAGTCGTTCTTCCGGCTGGGCCTGGCGCAACTGGAAGCCTACGCCGACGCGTTTTACCACGCGATGGAAGAGCTGTCGTGGTCCAACCTGCGGAACGACCCGAACCTGCGGCCCTTGCTTGGCAAGATCTCGATGAAGTTCGTCGTCCACTACGGCTCGACGCAGTTCCACAAGATCGGCCCGTTCGTGAAGTTGGTCGGCGCCGACGGCATTTTGGTGCACCGCCTGCTCAAGAACAACGTCGACAGCGATTCCTACTTCCTGTTCACCAAGGCGTTCCTAGACCTGGACGAGGACCAGGAGCATGCCAAGGCGATG
This sequence comes from Patescibacteria group bacterium, assembly GCA_041906745.1. Lineage (GTDB taxonomy): Bacteria > Patescibacteriota > UBA1384 > JACPKC01 > JACPKC01 > JBBUCD01. Next base: position 4,119 of record JAYRIO010000106.1, on the reverse strand, counting down.
GCGCACGTCGAGGAAATCAAGCACTTCGGCAGCGTCGACGTCGGCGTCCGCACGTTCGACTACCAGGTTGAGCATGACGCCCGCCATGCGTCGGACCACGACCACCTCACCAACAAAGACCTTAGCCTTTAGAAAGGACCCTATGGCAGCAATCGATATCCAAGTCCGGATGCAGGTCGCCAAGCAGGCGACCCACATCGCCGGCGAAGAATTGAAGCGCCGGTTTTTGGCCGGCGAGTTCGACGCCGTGGAAGCCGAGCGGGCAAGCCGCGAGGCGATCACTGTATTTTTGAGCCAGATCTACCCGAACGAATTCATTTGGGGCCGGGGCATGGACAAGGTGCCGAGCGACCGCACCTTCTGGGTGTTCGACTCGTTGAACGGGGCCGATAACTTTTCGGTCGGCGACCCGTTCTTTTCCTCGACCGTCGCCTGGGTACATGACGGCCAGCCGATGCTCGGCGTCGTGTCGAACCCGATGCACAACCAGCAGTTCACGGCAGCGTTCCGCACCGGCGCGACACTGAACCGGAAGCCGATCCACGTCCGCGAGAGCGCCGACCTGTCGCAGTCACATATCCTGGCCAGCTTCGGCGAGGCGTCGACCATCGGCAAGCTTGTCGAGCGCGTGAAGCAGCTGAAGGTCCGCGGCTCGCCGACACTCGACATGTGCTCGATCGCCGGAGGCGTCCATGACGCGTTTTTGTACTACGGCCTGGAGCCGTGGGAGTGGATCGCCGCCAAGCTGATCGTCGAGGAAGCGGGCGGCTCGATCACCGACCTAGAGGGGCAGCCGCTCACGATCCGTTCCGAGGCGGCCCTGATTTCGAACAAAGCGCTCCACGATGAGCTCCTGAAGCTGGTCGCATGAGCGTCAAGATCGGCGGCCACGTCTCGGCCGCGGGCGGAATCGACCTGGCAATTGAGCGAACGCTCGCAATCGGCGGCAACTGCCTGCAGATCTTCGTGACCTCGCCCCGCCAGTGGCGGAAGACCACGATTACCGACGACCAAGTGGCTCGGTTCAAGGCGGGGATGGATGAACACAAACTCGCGCCGGCCGTGATCCACGCCATGTACCTCCTGAACCTGGCAAGCGACAGCAAAGAATTACTCGAGCAATCGATCGACGCGCTCGCGCACGCGCTTACCACGGCTGACCGCATCGGCGCCTTGGGCGTGGTCTACCACACCGGGTCGCGCAAGGACCGGGATCCAGAGGAATCCGTGAGCCAAGCAGTCAGCTCGATGAAAGAAATCCTCCGGCGTGCGCCCGGCACGAGCCAGCTGATCGTGGAAGTCTCGGCTGGCGAGAAAGGCAAGATCGGCTCGTTCGAGGAAATCGGCCGGATGGTCCGCGAAGTCGGTTCCGACCGCGTCCGGGTGTGCATCGACACCTGCCACGCCTTCGCCGCCGGGTATGACCTTCGGACCGCTGCCGGCATCAAGGACATGCTCAAGGAATTCGACACGAAGATCGGGATCGAACGGCTCACAGTCATCCACGCCAACGATTCCAAGTTCGGCCTGGGCGAAAAGCGTGACCGGCACGAAAACATCGGCCAGGGCCACATCGGTACTGCCGGCTTCAAGGCGTTACTCCATACGCCCGAGCTTCGGAAGCTCCCATGGCTGCTCGAAGTCCCGGGCGATACCGGCGACGGTCCGGACGCACCCAACGTCAAGCGCTTGCAAGAACTGGCAGCGTAGGAGCAAGATACCGCTATGAAAAAAACCAAAATTGTCGCCACCATCGGGCCGTCCAGCGGCTCACAAGCACAGCTGACCGAGCTGCTGAAAGCAGGCATGAACGTGATGCGGCTGAATTTCAGCCACGGCTCGTTCGATGACCATGCCGGGTATGTCAATAATTTCCGGGCCGCCATGGAGGACGTCGGTGTCCGAGCCGCCATCTGCCAGGACTTGTCGGGCCCGAAGATCCGCATCGGCTCGTTCACCGAAGAAGCGGTTGTGCTGGAAGCCGGGGCCGAGTTCGTGCTGACGACCGACGAAACCGAGGGCACGGTCCAGCGGGTGCATGTGAACTATGCCGCGATGCCCAGCGAGGTCGCGCCGGGTGAGACGATTTTCCTGGACGACGGCAAGAAGCGCCTGCGCGTCAAAGAAGTCCGTGGCAATGACATCGTCTGTACCGTGGAAGTCGGCGGCCGGATCCGCGGCGCCCGCGGCGTCAACCTGCCGGACTCCGATCTGACCGTGAGCTCGCTTACCGACAAAGACCGCGCCGACCTGCAGTTCGGCATCGAGCACCAAGTGGATTTCGTGGCGTTATCATTCGTCCGGCGGGCCGAGGATATCGAGGAGTTGCGGGCGTTGCTTAGCCAGGCGGGCTCGCACGCCAAGATCATCGCCAAGATCGAGACGCCGCAAGCGGTCCGTAACCTGGACGCGATTTTGGCTGTCACGGATGCGGCGATGGTCGCTCGCGGCGACCTGGCGATCGAGATCCCGGCCGAAAAGGTCCCGATCGTCCAGAAAGAGATCATCCGCAAGTGCAATCTGGCAGGCAAGCCGATCATTACGGCCACCCAGATGCTCGAGTCGATGATCCACAGTCCGGTTCCGACGCGGGCCGAGGTGTCCGACGTGGCCAACGCGATTTTGGACGGCACCGACGCGGTCATGCTGTCGGAAGAGACCGCCATGGGCGAGTACCCGGTCGAGGCGGTGAAGGTGATGGCGAAGGTTGCGGCCGAGATCGAGGCGAACTACGCCGACCAGCTGCTGACCGAACTGCCCGAAGAGCAGCATGGCAACGTGGCGAATTCGATCACGCGGAGCGTCGTCGAAACGGCCCGGGATATCAACGCGAAGGTGATCGTGGCGCTCACGGAAACCGGTTCTACGGCCCGGATGGTAGCCCGGCACAAGCCGCGGTCGCTCGTGATGGCGCTGTCGCACAACGAAACCGTCTGCCGGCAGCTAGCCCTGTCGTTCGGCTGCGTGCCGATCCATGTCGGCCACTACGAAACGCTCGAAGACGTGTTTGCGATGGTGAAAGAGTTGTGCTTGGAACGCGAGCTGGCGCAGAAAGGCGACAAGGTCGTCATTGTGGCCGGCGCACCGTTCCGCGTCCAAGGCTCGACGAACATGATGATCGTCGAGACGGTTTAATAAGTAGGAAAAGGAGGTAGAGCGAGTGTTGGGGGACGGTGAGGATCTAACGCTTATCCTCGGATTATTCCCGACCTTTCCGATATCGGACATCCTGGTCAAGGTGGTGTGGTCGCACTTGGGAGGCGACTCGTTGGAATACCTGGACGCGATCCAGCATCTTGAAGAGTTGGCGTGGGGCTCGTTTCACGGCGATACGTTCACGCTCTTTCCGGTTGGGCAGGCGCAGGCGGTATTGGCAGGGGTTCGGAATCCTCAGATGAAGTTGCGGGCAGAAGGCGTCATACAACAACTGCTGTGCGATTTTCCATCTGCATCAACACCAGACTACGGCTACTGATCTATGCCCGGCTTCGGCCGGGTTTTTTCTTTGTGCTAGCATCAAGGTATGGCGCTCCACCGTTTCTCGAACCGCGAGGTGGCTGATCTCTTGTCGGAGATCGGACAGCTGCTGGAACTCAAGGGAGAAAACAAGTTCAAGATCATTGCCTACGAAAACGCTGCCAACGTCGTCCGCAGCTACCCGCATGATGTGGCGGGGATCTACGAAGAAGCCGGAGCGCCGGGCCTGGACGCGATCGAGGGGATCGGCGAGAAGATTTCGCAGAAGTTGGCCACGCTCTTCGCAACTGGCCACCTCCCGTACTACGAACGCCTAAAGGACGAGATCCCGCCGTTGCAGCTGACGCTGGTCGGCATCACCGGCATCGGCCCGCAGACGGCCAAAAAGCTGACCGAGACGTTGCAGCCAAGGAACCTGTCCGACCTCAAGCGGAAGCTTGCGACCCGGACTGCCAAGAAGTTCTTCGGCCAGAAAACGCTCGACAACATCATTGCCTCGCTGTCGGAACGACGGCATGAGGACCGGCACCTGCGCTCCGAGGTCGAGCCGGTCGCCGCGGGCGTCCTGGCGTTTCTGTGCGGCCTTGCCGAGGTGAGGGCGGCCGACCCGGTCGGCAGCTTGCGGCGGGGCAAGGAGACCGT
>JAYRIO010000105.1:0-3075 GCA_041906745.1 Patescibacteria group bacterium | reverse complement strand
TCGGCAGCCACGCGTACGAATCAGCGCCTGATGCGGCAGCGGACGCAACGCCAGCGAATGACGGCGACGCCGCCGCGGCCGAGGACAAGCCGGCCGACGACCAACCAGCAGCATGACGCAAGGGGGCGTATGACAGCACGGCGGGTACAGTTCGGGGCGCGACTACTATTGCTTGCCACCGTGGCAGTCAGCCTGACAGGCTGCCTCAAGGGCAAGACACCGTCGACGGATACCACCCAAACGCCCACCACGGGCACGACGGACGGCACCCAGACAGACGGCACGTCGGCGACCCCCACCGTCTCCGACCTGACCTCGCTCGCGCCAAGCGGGTTCGACAGCGAGCTGAACGCCCACTACGCGCTCGCCAAAACCGCGGCCGCGGCCTGGCACTCGGATGCGGTCGTCACCTACGTCTCGGTCTCGCTCGGCACCTCGCTCAAACCCGAGCAGGGCAACGAGGTCTACGTGTTCGGATCGGCCAGCGACCTTGATAACTGGTTCACCTTTTCGTACTCGGAGCCGAAGAACAAGTCGGTCCGGGCGATCATTCCCAAGGCCGACTACCTCGGCGACAAGCTGACGCCGGTCAATGTCAGCTACTGGAGCATGAACTTCGTCCAGGCCCTGCAGCTGGCCGAACAGAACGGCGGTGCCACGTTCCGCACGGCGAACCCGAACCCGCAGATCACCGTGTATCTGTCGAACCGGACACCCCGCGGCTGGCTCTGGTGGACCGTGCAGTACGAAGCCGCGAGCGGCCAAACGCAGACGCTGCTCATCAACCCATTCCTGGGCGGCGTCGTCGACGAGCAAGGCACGCAGCTTGTTCCCGACCGCGCCACCAGCAGCTCGAGTACGACCGGCTCGACGACCACGACCACGCAGTAAACCGGCATGCCCCCGAAGGACTACTACAACATCCTGGGGGTTGATCGTGCTGCATCGGCAGACCAGATCAAGTCCAGCTACCGCAAGCTCGCCCAGCAGTACCATCCCGATAAGGGCGGCGATCCCGAACGGTTCAAGGAAGTGAACGAGGCCTACCAAGTCCTGTCCGACCCGGCGAAGCGGGCACGGTACGACCAGTACGGTGACACAGGCTCGGCGGGCGGGTTCGGCGGGTACGAGGACATCTTCCGGGGCGGGAACCAAAGCGGCTTCGGCGGCGGGTTCGGCGATATTTTCGAATCGATCTTCGGCCAGGCCTTCTCGCAGGTCCAGGCCGAGGTCCAGGTGCGGCTGACCCAGGCGCTCCTGGGTGACACGCTCCACATCCAGACCAGCCAAGGCGAGCCGATCGAGCTGAAGCTCCCTACCGGCACCCAGGACGGCCAGGCGTTCCGCTTCGCGGGCAAGGGCATGCCGTTCCGCGGCGGCCGCGGCGACCTGATCGTGGTCGTGCGGATCCAGTATCCCAAGCGGATCAATGGCAAGCAGCGGTCCCTGATCGAAGCGCTGCGAGACGCCGGGCTATAACGCCGGTGCGTTTGCGCCGGCAACTCTGCTATACTAATCGACGCAAGGGGAGGGGAATTTCGTGGCACCCAGCTGGAACCTGTTTTTCATCGTCTTCTTCATCGTCGGTATCGCCTACGGCATGATGCTGCAGCGCGAACGGACGGTTGTGACGTTGGTCAGCATTTACGTCGCCCTCGTGCTCACGAACCTCCTCAACGACCCGATCAGCAAGTTCTTCGTCGGCGAACGGACGATCAACTCGTTCTTCATCAGCTCACAAGTATCGCCATTCACGATCAAGGCCGCCGTCTTCGTCGTTGTCCTGGTGCTCATGATCACAAAAAGCGGGCTGTCTGGCGGCGGCGAGGGACGCGGCCTGCTCTCGCCGGTCGAGGTGTTCCTGTACAGCTTCCTGAACACCGCGCTCATCGTGACCACGATCATGACCTTCATGCCGGCCGAGGCCGCCGCCAACATGACGCAGCAGTCCAGCATGGCGGCGTTCCTTATGGGCCACCAGACCTGGTGGCTGCTCCTGCCAGTAGCCTGCCTCATCTTCTTCGGCTGGAACCGGAATCCGCTCCTGCGCGCCTAGCCCTTGCCCGGCGCGGGTTGCTCCGGTATAGTCACCCATCGGTTACCGAGCCTGTACCCGCCCGTACCGAACGGTACGTTCGGGCGGGGCTCAGTGTAGACAATTTGGGGCCTGTAGCTCAGTGGTAGAGCAGGAGCCTTTTAAGCTTCGTGTCATGGGTTCGATCCCCATCAGGCCCTCCAAGCAATCCCCCGGTAGGCAGAAAGGATGCTATGACCAAGAAACACCTGACCCCCGCTGTCATTAACGCCGGACTGACCGCCCTCTACATTTACGTCGTCAGTACCTTCATGATGTACGCGGAATCGCTGCACATTCCCGACTCGCCGCTCGCCGGTATGATCTTCCTGCTGCTCTTCGTCGTCTCGGCTGCAACGACCGGATCGCTCGTCTTCGGCACGCCGATCCTGTGGTACCTCGAAGGTAAGAAGCGGGATGCCCTCTTGCTCCTGGGCGCAACGCTCGGCACCCTGGCGCTGATCCTGGTCGCCGCCATCCTCGTCTCGATCGCCTAGGCAGTCCGCCGTTCAAAGCGGGCTGGGCCGCATGGTAGACTGGATGCAATGACGATCCAGCAATTCTTCAAGTTCGCTGGCGCCGTGACCATGGCGCTCGGCGCAGGCTTCATCTTCGCTCCTGACCTCATGCTGGCGGCCGTGTACGGCCCCACCGCGTCCGACATCGGGTTTACCCGGTATCTTGGCACTGCGCTCACGGGCTTCGGCGTACTCAACTGGTACGGTGCGCGGTTCGCATCGAAACCGGATATTGCGCTGGTGGCGCTGGTCGCGAACGGTACGAGCCTGGTACTTGCGACCTGCATCAACCTGTCGGAAATCCTGGCTGGCAATCGTGCGGTCGGCACCATGCCCGTCCTCGTCCTCCACCTTGGGTTCGCGCTCGGCTTCGGATACTTCATCCGCCAGACACGCATGAAGCTGGCGCTGCGATGACGCTCTCGAAATCCCAACTGATCGGCACGGTGCTGACGTTCGACCGACGCGTCGAGGAGTTGCCCG
>JAYRIO010000104.1:0-4504 GCA_041906745.1 Patescibacteria group bacterium | reverse complement strand
GCGGCGATCGCGGACAAGCCGGCAGCCAGGCCGTCCAGGCCGTCGATCAGGTTCGTGGCATTGATCATGAGCAGCAGCCACGCCGGCACGAGGACGTACGACAGGCCGCCAAGGATGATGGCGTTGCCGCCGAACGGGTTGGACAGCCAGTGGATGGTGACGCCGAACGCGACAACGCAGCAGCAGGCGGCAGCCTGCAAGGTAAGTTTCAGCCATGGATTCAGGTCGAACCGGTCATCGGCGATGCCGGTACCTACCAGGATGAGCGCCCCCAGCAAGACACCGAAGAGGTTGCGGTCGATACCGAGCGCGTGCTGCGGCACGAAGCGGAGCTCGTCGGGGGACAGCAGCAGGATGGCCAGGACAACCGCGAAGAAGCTGCCGGCGACCGCCAGCCCGCCAAGTTTCGGGGTCGCCTTGGCATGGATATGCCGCCCGCCCGGCTGCGACACCGCGCCGGCACGGACCGCGAACCGCCGCACCGCCGGCACCGCCAAGAATGACAGGATCAGCGCGGCGGCAGACGGGACGAGCAGGCTCGCCAGGCTCATGTGCGGCGCTTACGCGCGTTCGTCCTCGGCGTACAGTGCGCCGATATCCGCCCGGTCGTACGCGAACAGTTCCGACGACTTGAAGAACCGCTTCACCTCGGCCTTGGCGATCTCGGCGTTCTCGCTCACGTGCACCACGTTCTGCTGGATCGATAGGGCGTAGTCGCCGCGGAGCGTGCCCGGCAAGGCCTCGGCGGCGTTCGTGACGCCCGCCATCGCGCGGACGGCGCCGGCCACGTTCTTCCCTTCGAGCACGACCGCCAACGACGGCGCGCTCTGCATGAACTTCACGATCCCCGGGAAGAACGGCTTGTCCTTCAAGTGGGCGTAGTGCTCTTCGAGCAGGTCGGTCGGCAGGTGCATGAACTTCATGCCGACGATCTTGAAGCCTTTCCGCTCGCAGCGGTGCAGGATCTCGCCGACCAAGCCGCGGGTGACGGCGTCCGGCTTCGCGATCAGCAGGGTCTGTTCGTTCGTCATATGGGAACTCCTTCTTGGGTATGCTAGCCCAAACTAGCGCCGAGCAGAAGACGGGGCCTCGGCGGCCGGCTCCTGCAGCAAGAAAAACTCGTAGAGCATGGTGAGCAGCCGCACCATGTTGGGCAGGTAAATGGTGAACAGATTCTTGAGGTTGAGCGCCGGCGGGATCGTATGCTCGAAGCCCGACAGGGTTGTCCAGTGCTGCCGCTGGTCAGCGCGCAGGTGCTTCCACAGCTTGGTCGCTTCGGAGTACGGCACCAGGTTGTCGTTCGTGGTGTGGATGATCATGACCTTGGCATCGATGTCGTCGAGCATCGACGAGTTCACGGTCAGCTTGTCGGCCTTCTCGCGCACCTCGGCCGGGAACTGGGCCCGCAGCTGCTTGGCGGACATCGAGCTGGCCTGCTGCAGCGACTCGATCAGGGCCTGGCCCTTCGGGCTCATCATCGCCTGGACTTGGTCAAGGTCGATCGGGGCGTTCACGTCCTCGACCGTATGCAAAAATCCGGTCAACGCCGCGCGGTCGCGCTTGTTCGGCAGCCACCGGGACAGCGCCCGAAGGATGATGTAGTGCATGTACGGGTGCGGCGACAGGTCGAGCGGTTCAGCGCCAACGCGGGTCTTGCCCGAGCCCGCGAAATGGAACACCGACCACAGGTCGACGTAGCCCCCGAAGCTCATCACGTAGTGCAGCCGCTTGCCGATCCCGGGGCGCGAGGCGGCGATCAGGGCCGGGCCGGCGCCGTAGCTGACTGCGATGATCCCGATCCGGTCCGGATCGACGTACGGCTGTTTCGCCAGGAACTCGATCGTCTCCTCGAGCTCCTGCACGTCGGCATCGTCAATGAGCCCGAGTGGGCGGGCGGGCCAGTGGGGCACGATCACAACCAACCCGGCCCGCGTCAGTCCTTCGAGTAGGTTGACGACATGCTTGTTCCGTTTGCCTTGGGGCGCCAGCGGGGCATAGACGATGACTGCCGGCCGGCGGACCGTCGCCCCGGTATCGGCCGGGCGGTACAGGTCGGGTTTCAGGGTTCGGCCGGGCATCGCCAAGACCGGCTCCCCGCGGTGGATCTTCGACGACAGGAATGCGGGTAGGTGCCAGCGGCGGTCCGGCAGCATGACGATGCCGTAGATGTAGCAAGCCTTCAGCAGCGCGCGGCGCCGCGCCGGCGGCAACGCGCCGCCGACAAAGATCACGAACGCCAGCAAACCCACCAAGACATCGATCACACGGCCCCTTTCGGTGCTGCTACTCCCACCGCTCGAGCGTCGGCAAAAAGTCGGACTCGGCGAACGGGCCGACCGCTGCCAGGTTCAGGTTCGAGCGGACAAAGAACTCGTTGGCCAGTTCCTGGATCTGCGCCGCCGTCACCTGTTCGACCTTCTCGACCATGGTTTCCGGCTGGACCAGCTTCCCATGGTAGAGCTCCTGCTGCGCGATGAACGAACCGATTTCCGACGACCCTTCAAGCCCGAGCGCCAACTTGCCCTTGAAGTGCTCCTTGGCCTTGGACAGCTCGGCGGGCGTCACCGGCTCGTGCTTCAGGCGCGCCAGCTCCTTGAGGATAAGCGACACCGCTTCCTTGGCCTCGGCGTTCCGGACCCCGGTCGCGATCCCGAGCAAGCCGGTATCGTGGAACGTCTCCTCGCCGGACCGGACATAATAGGCCAGGCCGCGCTGCTCGCGGATTTCCGAAAACAGGCGCGAGCTCATCGAGCCGCCCAAGATCGTGTTCAGCATCGACAGGATCGGCAGCCGCTCGTCGGTCTCTTTGAGCATCGGCAGACCCAGCACCAGGTGCGTCTGATCGGTGTCACGGCGCTCGACCAAGGCGCGCGGCGCCGCCTGGACCTGCTCGGCCGCCTCGAACCCGCGGGCGCGGGTACCGGCCTTGCCGCCCAAGAGGCCGGTGAGCGTCTTGGTCCAATCCTGCTTCATCGGATTGCCCGACACGGACACGATGATGTTGTCCGGCGTGTAGAACTGGTCCTTGTAGTCGGCGAACGTCTGGTTCGTGAACGCAGTGACCGTCTGCTTGGTGCCGGCGATGTTACGGCCCATCGGCGTGTGCGCGCCGTACATGAGCTCGAACAGCAGGTCGCCGACGTGGCGCTGCGGGAGGTCGCGGTACATGTTGATTTCCTCGACGATCACGCCCTTCTCGCGCTCGACGTCGTCGGCCGCGTAGCGCGGATGGTAGAACATCTCATGGAGCACGTCGGCCAAGAGCGGGAAGTGGCTCGCCTCGGCTTGGATGTAGAAACCGGTGTACTCCTGCGAGGTATAGGCGTTGAAGTTGGCACCGATGCCGTCGAGCGCCTCCGACAGCAAGAGCGGGCTCGGGTACTTCTTCGTCCCCTTGAACAGGATGTGCTCCAAGAAGTGCGAGATGCCGTTCAGTGCCGGGGTTTCGAACCGCGACCCGGTGCCCACCAAAAAGAGCAGTGTCACCGCCTTCGTCTCGTGCTGCGGCGCGGTCAGCAGCCGCAGGCCGTTCGGCAGTACGGTTTTGTCGGCATGGATCATCGTTGGTCCTTTCGGCTATGGCGCCAGTATTCGAGCGCCGGGGGTATGAGCGATATGACAACAATGAAACCGATAATCGGCAAGATCAGGCGGTCGATATCAGGCACCACGCTGCCCAGGAAAAAACCCAGCACCGGCAGGATCGCCGCCCAGGCAATACCGCCGACCACGTTGTAGGTGACGAAGGTCGGGTACGCCATATTGGCCACGCCCGCTAAGATCGGGGCGAACGTCCGCACGATCGGCACGAAGCGGGCCAGCACGATCGTTTTGCTGCCGTGCCGTTCGTAGAACGCCTGGGCTCGCTCTAAGTGTTCGCGCCGGAACAAGCGGCTGTTCGGCCGCGAAAACAGGGCCGTACCGACCCGGCGGCCAAAGGCGTACCCGACGCTGTCGCCCAGGATGGCGCCAAGCAGCGATACCAGGATCACGGCCAGGATGTTGAGCTGTCCTTGGGACGCCACGAAGCCGGCCACGAAGAGCAAGCTGTCGCCGGGCAGGAAGAAGCCGACGAACAAGCCCGACTCGGCGAACAGGACGCCGAACAAACCGGCGTAGCCGAGCGCGTGCACCAGCTCGTTAAGCGTCAGTCCGAACATGGGGTCCGACGATCCTGGTCCAGCTGCGGACCAGGGGTTGCACCAGGTACCGGTCGAGCGGGTTGTGGAGCAGCTCGATGAGCTGGGCCGCCACCACACCGACCGCGGCGCCGGCCACGATGTCGCCTGCCCAGTGCTGGGCGGTCACGATGCGCGCCAAGAGCGTGACGGCCGCCACCGATCCGAGAAAGACCGCGATTTTCTGCTCGCGGCTGGCTGCGAACACCACGGCTACGGCCACCATGAGCGCCGCGTGGTCCGATGGGAACGACGGGCCGGGCCGGTCGAACACGAATTCATGCGCCGGGAAGTGCAGGAACGGTAGCTGCGGTGGCCGGTCTCGG
>JAYRIO010000103.1:0-2594 GCA_041906745.1 Patescibacteria group bacterium | reverse complement strand
GGCATCGCGGCGCGGAAGGCTGGCGCCAGCTGGGAGGAGATGCAAGCGGTTGTCAGTCTGTGCTTTTTGTTCCGTGGCCTGTCTGCGGCTAATCGCGGCGCCGAAGTGCTGGCCAACATTTGCGACCGCGAAAGCAAGGCGACCTCATGAGCTCTACGCCAAATCCCGAACTCGGCCATCGCATTCGGGCGGCCGGCTTCGACACCAACTACCACGACCAAGGGAATGGCCATCCAGTGGTGATGATTCACGGCTCCGGCCCGGGTGTGACCGCCTGGGCCAACTGGAGACTGAACATCGGGCCCTTGTCGAAACAGGCCCGCGTGCTGGCTCCGGACATGGTCGGCTTCGGCTACACAGACGCACCCGCCGGGACGCGCTACGGGCTCGACACGTGGGTTGAGCACCTGGTGGGATTCCTGGACGCCTTGGAGCTGGACTCCGTCGATCTCGTGGGCAATTCCTTTGGCGGTGGGCTCGCCCTCGCCATTGCCGCCAGCCGGCCCGAGCGCGTGCGCAAGTTGGTACTGATGGGCAGCGTGGGCATCGACTTTCCGCACCGAAATTGAGATCACCCCGGTCTGGATGCCGTGTGGGGCTATACACCTTCCATAGAGAACATGAAGGGCCTGCTCGACGTCTTTGCGCATGATCGCAAGCTCGTCAACGACGAGCTCGCAGAGCTTCGCTACCGCGCCAGCACACGCGAAGGCGTTCAGGAGCGCTTCGCGCAAATGTTCTCTCCCGCCCCGCGCCAGCAGTACATCCAGGCGATGACCACGCCGGAGCACAAGATCCGCGCGCTACCGCACGAGACGCTGGTAGTCCACGGCCGCGAAGACAAGGTCATTCCACTGTCGAACGCGCTGACCCTGGCAAGCCTGATCCCTCGCGCGCAGCTGCATGTGTATCCGCATTGCGGGCATTGGACCCAGATCGAATGGGCCTCGTCTTTCAATGACATGGTCGGCCGTTTCCTCGCCAACGACTGAAACCGGAGTGGTCCTTGCACAAGCCACGTCCTGCTTTTTCTTTTAGATAACACGTCAATGAAAACTCTTCTCCCTGTCGAACGCCCCGACGCGTCGTCGACTACAACGTGAAGGTTCGAGTGAAGGCCGACGGCATCGCCAACGCCAACGCCAACGCCAACGCCAACGCCAGGATGAGCATGAACCCTTCGACGAGATCGCTGTCGAAGAAGCGGTCCGCTTGAAGGAGAAGGGCATGGTCGTCTAGGTCATTACTGTCTCCTGTTGCGATGCCTAGTGCAAGGAGACGCTGCGCACGACCATGGCCAGCGGTGCCGATCGGGGCAATCTGGCCGAGACCACCGAAGAGCCGCGCCCCCCTATGCCCAGCAGTTGGTTCATACGCAACTTGAGTACCGACCGGCGAGCCGGTTCGCCCTCCGACAGCAAGCAGAATTTGATGCCTCGGTCACGTCACCGAAATGAACGGTCACGCTCGCGAAACCAGCTGTCTCCATGCCGAAAACACCAGTCACGCTCTTCCGCAATACGCGACACAAGGTTCATGTCCATCGACGATGCCCGCCGAATTAGGCCGGCTCATAGCGTCGGATACGACGGTCGGCGTGGACCGGACGAGAACGTGTTGCGAGTTCACGGAATCGACGAGCACGGCTCCGCTGACACGAACGAATCAGGGCGCGATAAGTGGCACACTCGTCGCTCGCTGGACCATGTCAAACGAGACACCGGGTGCAAGATCGATGACATGCATGCGGTCATGCCGTCGTTCCAGGACGGCCAAATCGGTGTAGACACGCGTCACGACGCACAGACCGGTCAGTGGCAGCGTGCACTGCGGCAGTATTTTGTGCCCCCCGTCTTTTGTAGTGTGGTCCATGATGACGTACACCCGCTTGGCCCCAACCGCCAAATCCATCGCACCGCCTACGGCCGGCGGAATGCCCGGTCTGCCCAGGGACCAGTTCGCCAGATCCCCGCTGCCCGATACCTGGAAGGCGCCCAAGATGCACAGGTCGAGATGCCCTCCACGCATCATCGCGAACGATGTGGTGTGCTCGAAGTAGGACGCCCCTAAACGTGCGGTGACAGGCTTCTTGCCTGCATTGACAAGGTCGGTGTCGATGTCATCTCCGCGCGCCAGGGGTCCCATGCCGAGGATGCCGTTCTCGCTCTGCAAGATGATGTCATCGTCTTCGCGCAAGTTCTCGCAGACCATTTCCGGCATTCCGATTCCGATGTTCACATACCATCCGGGCTCGATGTCTCGCGCGAGCCGTTGAGCCATCTCCTGGGTTGTCCATTTGTTCATACGGCTCCTCAGCTTGAATACAGTGGATGACTGACTTCTACGACTCGGGAAACAAAAATCCCGGGTGTGACGACATGCTCCGGATCGATACTTCCAAGAGGGACGATGCGGGCAACCTGCACGATCGTGGTGGTAGCCGCGGTGCACATCACAGGACCAAAATTGCGCGCCGTCTTGCGGTACGTCAAATTGCCCCAGCGATCGGCAGCGTCGGCCTGGATCAGCGCGAACTCGGCGGGCAACGGTGTTTCGAAAAGGAACTCCCTACCGTTTATCACTTCCGTGCGCTT
>JAYRIO010000102.1:0-5598 GCA_041906745.1 Patescibacteria group bacterium | reverse complement strand
CGTAGACGACGTTGATCTGTCCTTCATGCGCCTGCACGTCGAGCTGGTTATGGGTCCAGATCTCTGCCGGGAAGACGTTGGGATCGTCGACCAGCTGTCCGGTGCTGTCGCGCGTCCCCAGCCGGGTGTTGATCGTGAGGAGATTGTCAAGGAGTTGGTTCACCTTGCTGCGGGCGGCGATTTTCGAGCCGGCAAGGAACTGCTGCTGCGTATTGCCCCTGAATACCCCGAGCGGCAGCTCTTTATCGGTGAGGAGGGCGATGTCTTTCCCCGGGGCGATGATCTCGGGCTTCTTGTCGGTTTCCTCGACGTTCCCTTCCTTGGTCAGTTTTACTTCGGGGAACCATGCCTCTTCCGGCCAGTCGCCACGGTCGAGTTCGGTTGAGGGCTTCAGGTATGAGCCGCGGTGTTTCTTATCGCTGTCGCCCAGATCTTTGTCCGGTCCCGTATTCGCAGCCATCACCTCGGTCTTGGTGTCATATCCCTTGGGATTCGGGCGGACGGCGGGATCGGAGACGTGGTAGCTCCAGAGTTTTTCCTTACGGGTGATTTTCTTCGTGCCCCCGCCGAAGAGGCCGCCCAGGCCGCCGCCGCTCAGTAGGCTGCCGATCAGCATGCCGGCCAGTGCTGGCAGGAAGACGGTGCTGGCGAGTGTCGCGAACGCAATGCCCGGCACCATGAGGGACGTGATGCCGGCCGTGACCAGCATCGAGGTGGTGCCAGGTGGGAGGCCGAGTGCGCTGTCGACGGCGGCGATTTGCTTACCGAACAAGAGGTTGACGCCGGTCGAGACAAGGCCGGCCGTAGTTAGCTGGAGTTGCAGCTGGGCGTTTTCCAATGCCTTTTGCGCGCCGAGTACCTCAAGGGCATCGGCGCCGCCAGATACATTGAAAAGGTGTGCTTCCGCTAGGTCGACCGCTGTCTGCGCGCCGCTCAGGGCCTGGTAGGCCTGGGAAGCAAGTTGCGTCGTGCCGCCGGGTAGGCCGAGGGTGTTGTCGAGGTAGCCGCCGAAGGAGCCGACCAGCTTGCTCGGGTCGCCCAGCGCCTGAAGCGCAGCGGTATCCCCGGTCTTGGCAGCCGACAGCATGGCCGAGGCGGTGCCGGCTGGCACCGGAACGCCGGTTGCCTGGGCGAACCACCCGTCGAGCTGGCCGCCCACGGCCGCCGAGGGCGCCGTGGCATTCGAGCCGAAGAACTCGCCAAGCCCTTTGGCCGTCTCGATGCTACCGAAGATCAGGCCGCCGTTCTGGCTCCCGGCCAGCTGGGATGCGAGGCTGGCGAAGGCATCCACCTGCTTGCTGGTATCTCCCTGCATGAATGCCCGGGTTATGCCCTGTGCGTTCACGAATGAACCGGCCTGTGAACTCAGGGCCTGGTTGATCAGCGAGTCGCCGAGCGCGTACTGGATATTCTGCTGCGCCTGCTGCTGGGACCTGTCAAGCAAGGCGTTGGTCCGATCGGTGTAGGCTTGCGCGGTACTTGCGTCGACCGCGATTTTTTCTCCTGTCGTCGGATTGGTGATCTGTACCAGGTTCCCGACATTCTCCGCCTCGGGCGCGAGACCGGAGGGATGGATGACCTCATTCCAGGCAGTCGCGCTGGCAAGCTGCTGCGCTGCCTCCGATGGTCCGATGAACGCGTGGTACATGTCGGCGAACGGCACGGTGATGCCGTAGGGCGCCAGCTGGTTGTCAATGAAGGATTGGCTGGCGGTGGCGACCAGCGCGTCTTGGAAGTTGCCCTGCAGCCCGGCCGAAGCCAGGAGCCGTACCTCCGGTGGCAGGTTGGCGGCTGCCCCGAACGAACCGACGAGCTGGGCGAGGTCGCGGCGACCTTGGACGGTGTCGGTGTCGATGCCGTCGCCGACGAAGAACGTCCGGTACGCGCTGCTGGCCAGCGAGCCGATCGCCGGGTCAAGGTTCGTCGCCCGGGTCAGCGCATCAAGGCCAATGGCAATCTTTTCTTGGCCCGGCGTCTTTTCGTTCCACAACCAGCTAATCGAGGTTCCGAAATTGCTTGCGAAGTAGCGGTCACCGATCGACTGGCCGAGCTGCTGCAGGGCGGCGCCTTTGTCCGCGTTCGAGTCGTCAAGCAGGATACCAAGGGCGCCGGAAATCGAGCCGCCAACAATGGCAAAGTCGCCCGACAGGCCGAAGACCTCGTTGATCCGGTCCGGCGTCAGCTGCGCTTGGGCGAAGCCCTTGAAGGTCTGGCCCAGAGCGGCGGTCCGTTGGTCGTCGGTGAGGGTCCGATCGAACAACGTCCGGACAAGTCCGCTTGGGATGCCGGCCTGGGATGCCAGCTGCTCGATATGCGGCAGGTAGCTCTGGTTCTTCCAGAAGGCCGAGTTGCCGTCGAACACCTCGCCCTTAAGGAACGAGTTCAGCACGGCGCGGTCGCCGACAAGGGTGCCGACGATCGGGATGTTCGAGCTGGCGACGACGCTGCTGATCGACTGGCCGGTCAGTGATTCCAGGATGTTGATGCCCTCGTCGACGCTGAAGCTGTAGTTCGGGTCGGTCAGCATCCGGGTGTTGATCGGCAACCCGGTCAACCGGCTGACGTAGCGGAGCGCGGCCGCGCCGTAGAGGTTTCCCTGTTCAGACAGGGTTAGGCCGGCGTTCGTTTGGTTCGTCAGCAGTTCCATGAGCTTGGTGTTGTTCAGTGCCTGCTGCATGACCGCGTCGACCGTGCCGTTGATCTCGGAGCTCAGCATGCCGTAGCTGCCGTAGCCGGTCTGGCTGACCTGATAGCCCCGGATGCCCAGGGCGCCGTCTACCTCGTTGCCGCCCAGCTTGAGACCGCTCGGACTGCCTGCCCCCTGGACCATCAGGCGGATCATCGCTTCGGCTCTGGCTTGACGGACGGCCTCGGCGCTGCCGTCGAGCGGGACCGGGGCGCCATTGAGGTCAAAGCCGACGGTCGGAAGGTTGAGTGGGCTGCCGGCATCAATGAGCTCGTCGGCATGGTCAGTGGCGAATCGAACCAGTTGTGAGCGGATGTCGGTGAGTGAGGCGTTCCGCTGCGTGGTGGCCGCGCCTAGGAGATCGTAGAGAAGACCGCTCGTTGCGCTGTCCATGCCATTCACTCGGCTCAAGGTCAGGTTACCTAGGTTGCGGATCGCCGTGTTCGGCGCCATGCTGCCGTCGATAAGGCCGGTGATCGACGAGAGGCCACTGAACGCCAAGGGGTTTGAAAACGCGATCGTGGTGCTTCCCAGTTTCGAGAGTGCGTCTACGGGATCGCCGTCAGCCAGGCCAGCGAGCGCCAGGGCGTACTGGCGGTACTCTTGCGTATGGGCCGTGGCGGTGCTGGCGGCCAGCTGGCCGACCTGGTACAAGTTCGCCAGGCTGCCGACCCAAGCTTGCGGCGTCGCGCCCTTGCCGAGTTTGGCGGTGGCGACCGAGCTGCCAAGCTGGTCGATGACCGTGCCGGCTTGGATGAGCTGGTTCCGGACATCGCCCGACGAGACGGCGGCGAAGTTCGAGGTCGCGGTTTTTAAGGCTGCGAGCCGGTCGCGGACTTGGTCGGCGGTGCCGCTGGGCGCTACTGCCTGCTTGGCGAGCGCGGCGGTATCGTCCTGGCTGCCGAAGGCCGCGGCCAGCTCGCGTCGTCCGGCCATCTCGAAAGCGGTGACCGGCGCGTCGGCTCGGAAAATCGCCTCGAAGTCCGCCCGGGAGCGCAGCCCGATCTTGCCCACGACCGCGTTCACGTCGATCGCGGGCGTCACCTTGTCGCTGAGCGTTGGCATGACGCCAGTGCGGAAGTAGCTCCGCAAGGCAGCCCGGGCGGTGTTGTCCGTCCCGATCGCCTTCGCCACCTGGTCCGTGCCGGTGTCGTAGAACACGTCGGTGTCGGCGGCCAGGAACCGGCTGACCTTGGTCTGCTGGTTGGCGTCGTAGCCGTGGGCGTAGGCGTGATCCAGGAGCCAGGCCTGGAACTCGTCGTCGTTCAGAATGAACCGCCGGTCCGCGCTGGTCGTGCCGTTCTTGGCATCGGTCAGCAGCTGTTTGGCGGCATCGCTGAACGAGAATCGGTCGAGCACGTAGGTGGCTCGGGCTGCTGCGTTCGCCGACTCGGCACTCGTCATCGCCTGGTCGGAACTGGCCTGCGGGTTGACCGAAACCGGCAGGTGCTCGAGGCCGGTCACTAGGTTCGGCCGTTCTTCCAGGTTGAGCGCGGCGTCGGCCCGCTTCGGCACGTAGGCCTCGAGCGTCTTCAGGCGGGCGGCACCGATCTGGCGGTAGTACTCGTCGGGCGCAAGCGTGCCGTTGAGCACCTGCTGGGTGGCGTTGCTGCCCCGGATGTCGAAGCTAGTATCGTAGGCCAACGGTGCGGCTTGGAGCGCATCAAGCTGGAACCCAAGGGCTTGGCTGAAGGCAGCCGTCGAGGCGCCGAGCGGCAGCTGCCCGACGTACAGGCCGAGCCGTGACGCCACGAGGCCGCGACCAACGTGGGTTTCCAACGACTGGCGGTTGCCGCGTTCGATGCCGTCGAGCGTCCCCAGGGGCAGATCCCCCAGGGCCACCTCGAACGTCCGCTCGCCCGCGTTCGTGAACAGGTCTTTCGAGGTGTTGCCGATGAGGGCGCCTTGCATGCTGCCGTCCGGCCAGAGTTTCTTGCCGACCGCCTCGCGCCCAGCGTTACCCAAGAAGCCAACCTGCCCGTCCGCCATGCCGTCGAGCTGGGTGCCGTAGAAGCCAAAGCTCGGCAGTCCAGTTGCTTGGGCGAGCGCCTGCTGGCCGGTCCAGAGCGGCGCGTTCGGCCCGAAGCTGAGGCTGGCATCGCCGAGCGCCTGCCCGATCCTCCCCCCGGCCGTCGCCTGCAGGACCTCACCCAGATTCTGGCTGCCAGCGTAGTTGATCTTGCCGAAGTCGAGGTCGCTGCCGCCACGCTTGGCGTTTTCCTGGTTGAGGATCGCGCCAAATTGCCCGCCGGCCGCATCGAGCGCCGCCTTGGCGGGCGTCGTGCCGTACATGGTCGGGACCGCGCCGGGAAAGACGCCGGCCGAGCGGTCGTCTTGCAAGGAGAAGTCGATCGGCTGCTGCTGCAGGTGCTTGAGCTCCTTCACCTCTTCGACCGGCTTGCCGTCCTTGATGACCGGCTTGCCGGTTTTGGCATCGACGGTCGTCTCGATCGTGAACTCGGTCCCGCGGAGGTTATCGAGCTGGGTGACGTCGACCGCCTTGCCCGAGGCGTGCTCGGACTCGCGCGGCTCCTCGCCGAAGGGCGGAATCGACTCGTTCGAGGTCTGGTTGTTCTTGGTCCGGAAGTCCTTGGTGATGCGGAAGACGTTCATGAACTCGTGGCCAGCGCCGTTCCCCTGTGGCGGCGCGACCTCGTTCAGAATCGACTCGATCAGCCGGCGGCTGTAGTTCGACAGGTTTGAGACGCCTAGGCTGTCCTTGTAGCTCTGGTCGAGCTTCGAGACGTCGACGTTCCCCTCGCTGTCGACGGCCTGTGACTTGATGTCGGTCAGGCCACCAACCCTCTTCATGGCAAGGTAGGTGTCGAGCTGGCCTTGGTCGACGGCGTTCACTTCGAGTCGCTTGTAGCCCGACATCGTGGCACCGAGCATGCCAACGGCTTTGCCGATCG
>JAYRIO010000101.1:0-5440 GCA_041906745.1 Patescibacteria group bacterium | reverse complement strand
TTGGCTCGACGACCTGCGCCGCGGCCAGCTCACCTATGTCGCGGCCGAGACGATCCGCAGCTATCGGTCGCTCAACCCGACCCAGCCGGCCACCCTCGACCAGCTCAACCGTCACTTTTGGGACCAGATGGTCGGTCCGTTCTGCGACGAGCTGCTGGCGCACAGCGCCACCGCCCGCTCAATTGCCGCGCAGCCGGTATTTAAGAAGACCGACGAGCTGCTGGCGCCGCTCGACCGGTTCGAGGCCATGGCCAAGAATACAAAACAGAAGCAGCGCGACACGCAGGAATTCCTCTCGGCGTTGCGGGAGCCGCTACCTCGCTAAGCGGCGATCGTGCATCGCCTGCTCGTACACGCCCAATAGGCGGTCGGTCGTCGCCGCCACCGAAAACTGCCGGGCGTCCTCGACCGCGGCCTGTGACATGCGGGCGCGGAGGTCGTCGTCGGCGAGCAGGGCGCGGAGTTTGTCGGTGAACGCGGGTTCGTCCAGCGGCACCAGGTAGCCGTTCCGGCCCGAGCGGACGGCGTCCTTGGGCCCGAGCGCGTCGATCGCCACCACTGGGCAGCCGGCTGCCAAGGCCTCGGCCAGCACGATCCCCTGCGTCTCGGTGTACGACGGAAAGGCGAAGATCTCGGCCGCCCCCATGCACGCGGCAATCTGCTCTTTCGACAGAAAGCCAGTGATCGTCGCTCGCGTCGCTAAGCCGGCGCTGTGGATGTGGCGGCGGAGCGCTCCCTCGAACGGGCCGCCGCCTGCAAATACCAGGTGGACGGTGTGGTCGGTTTCGGCAATCGCGGCGAAGCAGCGAACGAGGAAGAGCAGGTTCTTTTCCTTCGCCAGCCGGCCGCCAAAGAGGATGACGCGCTGGTCGCTCGGCACGCGGTAGCTGTCCCACACCGCTGCCCGTTGCTGGCTATCCAAGCGACGGAATTCCTCGCAGACGATGCCGGTCGGGTTGACCACGATCGGTTTAGTGACGCCGTACGACACCAGCAGCCGCTCGATCGCAGTCGAGGGCGCGATCACGTAGTCGGCGCCGTTGCAGTAGCGTTTGCTCAGCCGTTTCAATCCGAACCGGACCGGCCGGCGGATGCCGGGTACGGGCGGCGCGTAGTGGGCGTACTCGGTCAGGTGGGTGTGGTAGGTGTGGATCTTCGGCAACCTCAAGCGGTTGGCCACGCGATAGCCGAGCGCGCCAATGAAGAACGGCAGGTGGGTGTGGACGACGTCGAGCTCCAGGGGCCGGACCCGCCGGGTCATGAACGGCACGTAGGCGAAGCCGATCGGGGCTTCTTTGATCGGCGACAGCCGCTTGATCGAGGGCAGGCGGATCACGCCTGCCTCTTTGGGCTGGCGACGGACTGCTGGGGCGAAGACGTACACCGTGTGGCCGCGTGCCTCCAAATTCTCTTTGAGTAGGTCGATCGACCGGGTGACGCCGTTCACGGCGGGCCGGTAGATGTCAGTAAACATCCCGATCTTCATGGCTTCAGCCTACCACGGCCTGGTACAATCTCCATACCAGCAAGGAGGGTGTATGCGCCGTCGTGTCATCGTGTCCCGTCAGTCCGTCCTGGCTTGGTTGGCTATCGCTGGCCTGGTCGCCTTGCAGGTCCAGCTCCTTGCGCCGTTCTCCAAGCCAGCGACCACGCAGTCCAGCCAATCATCCGTCGAAGCCAACTACGCCAAGTTGCCACTGGCCTTCGAGCCGAACCAGGGCCAGGCTGACTCAACCGTCGACTTCCTGGTCCATCACGGCCAGGCAGTCACCGCGTTCTCTGGTACCTCATCGACTACCTCGGTGGGTGGGAAGCAGATCACCATGAGTCTGGACGGCGCAAACAACTCATCCTTCACCGGTCAGGATGAACTACCAAGTAAGACGAACTACTTCCTGGGCAACGACCAATCCCAGTGGCACAGCGACATTCCCAATTTCCAAAAACTCATCGCCAAGAATGTCTACGCCGGCATCGATCTGGCCTACTACGGTACGAATTCCACGCTCGAGCATGACTTCATCGTCAATCCAGGCAGCGACTACCACCAAATTGCCTTCAATTTCACTGGCCAGGATAATCTCACGCAAGACGCCGACGGCAACCTTGTCTTCAAGGCCGGCGATGATGAGCTCCGTCTCAATGCCCCCACCACCTACCAACTGGGCGACCACGAGAAGCACACGATCCCATCCAAGTTCGAACTGCACGACAACACCGTGACTGTCGCCGTTGCCCCAAATTATGATCCAAACAAGCCGCTGGTGATTGACCCGACTTTATCGCTGATCTATTCGACGTACTTAGGTGGGAGTGGGGATGATCAGGGATTTGCAATAGCCGTTGATCAGAATGGCAGTGCGTATATTGCAGGACAAACAACGTCGACCAACTACCCAACCAGTTCGCCATACCAAGGTAGCAATGCGGGAGGCGCCCACGATGTATTCGTGACGAAATTAAATGCTACTGGATCAGCACCGACATATTCCACCTATCTTGGCGGAGCGGGCGACGATTTAGCCAACGGGATTGCAGTAGATAGTGTTGGTAGTGCGTATGTAGTCGGATCTACAAAATCTGCGAACTTTCCCACGGCATCTGCGTTTCAATCGAGCCTGCTTAGTGTGCAGAATGCATATCTCACGAAATTAAATACTACTGGATCGGCGCTGACGTATTCAACGTATTTTAGAGGGACCAGTGGTGCGGGCACCTCGCTCGGTCGTGCAGTTGCGGTTGGCTCGGATGGTAGCGCGTTCATTGCAGGGCAAACTACCTTTACAACGCTTCCAACAACTGTTGGTGCATTCCAGACGACATTTACCGCATCGCAAGACGCGTATGTTGCAAAATTCACTCCAACAGGAGCTGCGCTGACGTATGCAACGTATCTTGCCGGATCAGCGATTGCCGACGACAATGCTGCCCGTGGACTTGCGATCGACTCATCTGGCAATGCGTATGTTGCTGGCTACACGAACTCGACATCGTTTCCTACTGTCTCGCCGATCCAAGCGGCAAGCGGCGGCAACTACGATGGATTTTTGACGAAACTCAACGCTGCCGGCTCTGCGCTCATGTATTCAACGTACATTGGTGGTTCGGGATCGGATCAGGCTGGCTCCGTGGCGGTTGATGCATCGGGCAATGCATACGTTCAAGGTATTACGGCGTCTACGAACTTTCCAACCAGTGCGCCGATTCAGGCTAGCCTTGGCGGAGGATCATACGATGCATTCGTAACCAAGGTGAACGCTGCTGGTTCGGCATACGTGTATGCTACCTATCTAGGCGGAAGCGGAGCAGAAGGAAGTACCGACGAGGCCGCCATTGCGGTTGATGGCGCCGGTAATGCGTATGTTGTGGGCGGAACGAGCTCTACGAATTTTCCAGTGACATCGTCCGGATACCAGACGACTATGAGCGGGACGAGTGATGCGTACGTGACAGCAATAAACCCAACGGGATCGGCACTCGTCTACTCAACGTTTGTTGGAGGATCGGATAGCGATGGCGCTGTGGCGGTCGCAGTTGGTTTGAATGGTGACGCATATGTGGTTGGCGCGACGAATTCGACGAATTTTCCGACGCAGTCGCCATTCCAGGCAAGTAATGCAGGTGGAACGCTCGATGCATTTGTGTTCCAATTGACGCAGCATGTTGTTAACCTCACCGCTCGCGTCGATCCCACCCTCACCTTCGCGGTTGGCAGTACCACTTGTGCGCTGGGGACGTTATCCACGTCGCAAACCCAGCAGTGCACGTACACTCTGACGGCTGCCACGAACGGCACGAGCGGCTACTCAATCTCGTATTTACCAGTCGTAACGCTCACGAGCGGGGCGAACACGATCCTGGCCCTCACGAGTCCGACCGCCAGCACGCTCAACACCGAACAGTTCGGGATCAACCTGGCGGCGAATACGGCAGCCGGGTCGCATACCGCTAGTAGTTTCGGCGCGGCACCGAGCGGGGGATCGGGTGTCGCCTCTGCTAACTACACCACCGCCAACTCCTTCAAGTTAGCCACGGGCGGTGAGACGATCGCCACCGCGTCCGCACCCTCGCTCAGCACCACCTACACCGTCTCTACGATCGCCAACATTACCAATACGACCGAGGCCGGTGCGTACACCACCACCTTCACCTACAACATCGTGAGCACGTACTAGCAATTCCCTTGCTTGACGCGGGCAGCGCGGCCGGGTGTATCGTCAATGGATGGAGGTACCGATGGACTATACGACAGTCGCAACAGAGGAGCAGATTGCACGGGCGGTCGAGGGACTGGCCGGACGCAACGTGCAGGCAACGGTAGTACCAGGCAAAGCCGCGGCGCTGGCCACGATCAAGGACTGGATCCCGTCCGGTGCCTCGGTGATGAACGGCGCGTCAAAGACGCTCGAAGGGATCGGCTACATCGACTACCTCAAGGCGGGCCAGCACGGTTGGAATAACCTGCACGCCGCGATCGTGGCCGAAACGGACCCCGACAAGCAGCGGCAGCTCCGCCGCCAGTCCGTGCTGTCGGATTACTACCTCGGCAGCGTCCACGCGCTCGCCGAAACGGGCGAGTTCATCATCGCGAGCAATACCGGCAGCCAGCTGCCGCACATCGTGTTCACCTCGCCGAACCTCATTTTCGTCGTCGGTGCGCAGAAGCTTGTCCCCACGCTCAAAGAGGCTGCCGACCGATTGGAGCAGCACGTCATCCCACTGGAAGACCAGCGGATGATGCAGGCGTACGGCTCGGGTACGCAGCTCAACAAGATCGTGGTGTTCAAGGGTGAGAATGCCAAGTCGGGCCGGACCGTCCGTATGCTCATTGTCCGCGAGGCGCTCGGGTTCTAGTTCGGCACCTGGTACGTCACGAGTACGTACGGACGCGTGTCCCCGTCGAAGGACTCGCGGGATTGGTACTCGACGCGGGCCGTGTAGTAGGGATTATCCTCGGCCATATCGCGCACCACCCAGCTGAGTGTGCCGCTACCTGCTTGGCAGTCCGGCGTCAGATCCCAGCTCAGCCAGACGCGTTTCGTGGTGCCGGTCGCGCCGGTTGCGGTCGGCATGGCCGCCATATCGCCGCCGAGCGTATCCCAGCTGTTCGGTCTGGCATACCACAGCCAGCTGCTGCCGGTCGGCGAGGTGGCGCTGAAGCCGTGCTCGCCCTCGACCCACGCGTCGGCGTGGTCCGTCAGCCGGAATACGCCGTGCGTGCGCGAACCCGTGCTCGCTGGTTCAGATAGGAAGAGATGGAGCGTGCAGGCGGTAATCGTGCCGCCTGGAACAGTACCGGGAAGGTTGAACCGCAGGAGGGCGCGGGCATTCCATCCGGCCCGCGAGATAACATCAAGGCGCCGGTTGCTGCCAAGGTTCTTGGCGGGGCTGTGTTGGTAGAGCTCGGTATCCGCTTCGGGATCAACCCGGCGTGTTTCGG
>JAYRIO010000100.1:0-2922 GCA_041906745.1 Patescibacteria group bacterium | reverse complement strand
CTGCAGCCGTCAACGCTCACAACAATCGCCATACGCGATATTGGAAAACTCCAGCACAAGCTGGCCAAGCAGCGAATAACCCTGACCGTGCAGCCGGAAACAATTGAGGCACTGAGCCAAAAAGCCTACCAGCCAACCTTCGGCGCTCGACCGATCAAGCGGCTGATCGAGCAACAGATCGAATCAGAAATTGCAGATCGACTAGTCCGCGGCACGCTCAAGTCGGGCGACACTGTGACGTTCTAGGCTGCGATGTCTTCGTGGCTGAGCCACCGCTCGGTATCGATCGCTGCCCGGCAACCGGCACCGGCGGCCGTCACCGCCTGACGGTACCGGACATCCTCAACGTCGCCAGCGACAAAGACGCCTTCCACGCTCGTGTTCGTTCCGTTTGCGACAATATATCCTCGTTCGTCCAATGACAGTTGATCCTTGAAAATGCCGGTATTCGGCTGGTGGCCGATGGCGACAAAGACGCCTTGCACACTCATTTCACGTTCGTTTTTTGTATTCGTATCGCGCAGCCGTACGCCCGTGACCGACGTATCGCCCAGGATCTCGGCGACCTCTGTGTTCCAGGCAAACGCGATCTTCGGGTTTGCCTCGGCCCGGCGGATGAGCGGCTTCGAGGCACGCAGTTGGTCCCGCCGGTGCACGATCGTGACTTTGCTGGCGAACTTCGTCAGGAAGGTGGCATCCTCGAGCGCCGTATCGCCGCCGCCGACCACGACCAATTCCTTTTCTTTAAAGAAGAAGCCGTCGCAGGTGGCACAGCTGGACACGCCATGCCCCCGCAGCCGCGTCTCCGACGGCAAGCCGAGCCACATGGCGGAAGCACCGGTGGCGACAATCACACTGTCCGCCTGGTACTCATCCTCACCCACCCAGACCTTGAAAGGGCGGGCAGAAAAATCGACACGCGTCGCGTTCTTCCGCACCAAGACAGCACCGAACTTTTCGGCATGCTCGATCATCTTGGCCATGAGGTCGGGGCCCTTGACCGAAGGAAAGCCCGGGTAGTTCTCGACGTCGGTCGTCAGCATGAGCTGCCCACCGGCCTCGACGCCGCCGATAACCAGCGGCTTCAGTTCGGCCCGGGCGGTGTACACTGCCGCGGTCAGCCCCGCAGGACCCGACCCAAGAATGATCACTTGATGGTGTTGCATGCGAGCATCCTATCACATGCGTTCTGTCTCGTGCGGCACGCCTTTGGTACACTGGCCATACGTTTGGAGGGGAAATGCCCAGCACTTCCTGGCATGCCGTGTCAGTCAAAGAAACGCTCGCCGCGCTCCGGACGCAGCGCGGCGGTTTGACGCAGCGCGAGGCGGCCGCCAGGCTGCGCCGCTGGGGGTACAACGAGCTGGGTACCGTGCGCACGCGCACGTCGTGGCAGGTATTCTTCAGCCAGTTCACCAGTCCGTTGACCTACGTTCTTGTGGTAGCCACTGGCATCGCCGGCTACACCGGCCAGCTGGTCGACGCCGCCAGTATTTTGGCCATCCTCCTCCTCAATACCGCCATCGGCTACGTGCAGGAATCACGGGCCGAGGAGAGCTTGCGGGGCATCCAAGCCTATTTCGCCCCCAAAGCAACGGTACTCCGTGACGGCGACACCCGGACAGTGCCCGCCCGCGACCTGGTTCCTGGGGATATCGTCATTGTGGGCGAAGGCGCGGTCGTGCCTGCCGACATACGGCTATTGCAAGCGATCTCGCTCCACAGCGATGAGTCCGCGCTGACCGGCGAGTCCGTCGCCGTCGAGAAAACAACGCGTCCGCTGGCCCATGACGTACCGCTCGGGCGACAGGCCAACCTGGCATTCGCCGGCACGCACGTTACCGCCGGGCACGGTGTGGGCATCGTGACCGACACCGGCAAGCGGACGGTATTCGGTACGCTGGTCGCTGAAACGGCGGTCTTGGAAAGCGCGACGCCACTGACGCGGCAATTGAACCAGCTTGGACGACTATCCGTCATCGCCGTCCTGGTCGTCTCGGCAATCATCGTCGCGGTCGGCTTGCTGCAGCAGCGCGACTCCTTAAGCCTGCTGTTCACAGTGATTGCGACCGCGGTCTCGGCCGTGCCCGAAGGCTTGCCGGTACTGGTCACCGTCTCGCTCGCGCTCGGCGTCCGGCGGCTGACCCGGCGCCAGATCGCAGTCCGGCAGCTGGCGTCTTTAGAGACGCTCGGCCAAGTCGACACGATCGTGTCCGACAAAACCGGTACGCTCACCAAGCACGAACTTGCGGTGCAACGGATCTACACTGGCACGGGCGACCGGATCGATGTCGACCCGCACCGAGCAAACCGTACATCCGACCGCGAGCACCAAGCGGCAGCGGCCATCCTGGAGCTTGGCCTGCTGGCCAGCAACGCCACGGCCGACCAAGCCGGCCAGCGGTCCGCGGACCAGACCGAGCTGGCGCTACTGAATGCCGGCACGAAGCTTGGGCTGGATGTCGCGGCGTTGCGGATAGCGTTCGAGCGGGTTGCCGAGGTACCGTTCTCATCGGAACGACGGTTCATGGCGACGCTCCATAAGACCACGCGCGCGGCCGTGTACCGGATCGCGCTCAAAGGAAGCGTCGCCACGGTGCTGGATCGGTGCACCCACGTCTGGACGCCGGACGGCACAACCGCGCTTTCCGACCGGCGTCGCCGATTGCTGGCAGCCGAAGCCGAGAGCGTGGCAGGAGAAGGATTCCGCATCCTCGCGTTCGCCACCGGCTCGACCCGGCAGCGTCAGCTGGCCCACAGCGTCCGCGACCTCACGTTTGCAGGCTTCGCCGCCATGCTCGACGCGCCGCGTGCCGAGGCGCGGGACGCCATCGCAGCCGCCATGCATGACGGGATCCGCGTCGTGGTGGCTACCGGCGACGGTCCGGCAACCACGACGACGGTCGCACGCCAACTCGGCAT
>JAYRIO010000099.1:0-2996 GCA_041906745.1 Patescibacteria group bacterium | reverse complement strand
CAGTCCGACCCGCTTGGAGACAAAGAAAAAAGCCGGCAATGAAGCCGGCTTTACGGTCCCAAGCATCAGGGCTTGGCTAGTTAGGTTGGACGACCGCGTGGCGCAGCCGTTTGCCGATATCGAGCGGGCTGTAATCCCGCCGGGGCTTGCCCATCTTGGGCATCTCCTGGAATGTCTGCCGTAACTTCTCCGTCGCGGTTTGGCAGTGCGGGCACTGTTTGCAGTGCTCGCTAATTTCTTTCTTCCGCTCCTCGCTCAGCCCTTTCGAGCTAAACAAGGGCTGGTACCCCTCCAAATCATGCGTGGCGTAATCCGCCAGTTCGTACGCATGGACAATGATACATACTTCCACAGTTCCGCATCCTCCTTTATATGATTCGTTTTGGGAAAATCCCATCCAGCTCTTCCAGGCTGGAGATGATGTAGTTGGGCCGGAGCTTGCCGGCCGGCAGTTCGTGGGCGAACTTGCCGCGGCGGAACCAGATTGTGGTCGCGCCAAGCAGGTAGCCCCAGTGGAGCGCCCGTTCCTGGGCCGCCCGGTCGTCAACGACCGCGATCGTCGCCGGGGCATAGCCCCGGGAGAGTTTATCGAGCAGGCTGAATTTCGAGGCCGCGGCTTCGAACCGCAACTCCTCGAACAGGTGGTCGATCCCGAAGGAGTGTAATTGCTGGATCCGTTCGTCGGCGGTCGCACCGTCCGACAGCAGCGAGCCGAGCTTGAGGATGTAGCCCTTCGCCCGGAGCGTCTGCAACGCTGTTTTAGCGTTCGGTATCACCGTGACCGGCGGCCCGGGCTCAATAAGCGTCCGGCCGCAGTCGAAGATAATCAACTTGATACTGTTCGCGTTCCCCTTCCTCACACCTCGTTGTGCCTTTCTTGTGAATGAGCAGTCGGGCTTGCGCCCGACGGACGCTGCACTATACATGAACCGCGCGGAAAAAGGAAGGGTGGACACGAAGAACGCCGCGGTGGCGGCGTTCTTGGGCGCAGTGGACGTCGTTATTTTTCTGCTTGTTCGGCCGCGCCGGCCGAGGCCGGGCCGGACTGCATCTCGATCACGTCGTCGATGATGCCGTAGTCCTTGGCTTCGGCGGCGGTCAGGTACTTGTCCCGTTCGGTGTCTTCTTCGATTTTCTTCATGGGCTGGCCGGTCTTGTACGACAAGATTCGGTTCATGGTCTCTTTCACCCGCAGGATTTCCTCGGCCTGGATCTTGATATCCGTCGCCTGCCCCTGGGCGCCGCCCAAGACCTGGTGGATCATCACCTTGGCGTTCGGCAGCGCGAACCGCTTGCCGCGCTTGCCGCCGGCCAAGAGGAACGCGCCCATCGAGGCCGCCATGCCGACGCAGATCGTCGAGACGTCGGGCTTGATGTACTCCATCGTGTCGTAGATGGCGAGGCCGGCCGTGACCGAGCCGCCGGGCGAGTTGATGTAGAGCTGGATGTCGCGGCTCCGGTCCTCTGACTCAAGGAACAGCAGCTGGGCAACCACAAGGTTGGCCATGTAGTCCTCGATCGGGCCGCTGATGAAGATGATGCGCTCTTTGAGCAGGCGGGAGTAGATGTCGTAGGCGCGTTCGCCGAACTGCGACTTTTCGATCACCGTCGGGATGAGCATTTGCGATCGGAGCGGGTCCATAGGACCTCCTTTCGGAGTGTACTATACACAAAAAGAAGACCCGCCGGCGGTACCGGCAGGTCGTTAGTCGTTCACAAGGTGCGCGGGCGAGATGACGTCCTCGCCAGCATCGGTCGGTTCGTCGTCGGGAAGATCCTGGCGTGCCGCCACAGGTTGCGGAGACAGCAGGCGTTGCACGTAGTCATAGGTCGCTTTGTCGTCGACGTCGACGCACAGGCTGGCGTGGATGCTTTCGACCGCACCCACCGTGGCGTCGAACAGCTCGGCGAACTTGGCTTTCGCCCGCTCGATCGAGTATCGGCCTGCCAGGTACAGCAACGGGTCGACCGGGCCCAAGAGCCCAGCGATCCCGAGGACGCTCTTGCGTGCGCCCGAGAACACGTCGAGCACCTCGGCCACGTTCTCGGTTTTGGCCGGATCCAGCAGGACCGTGCCGGACGCGCAGAACCGCCGGTACGCCGTTCCGTCGTACAGCCGGGCCGCGGTTTTGGGGAGCGCGGGATACTGCTGCAAGACGTAGTCGTACTCGACGAAGCCGACGCAGATCTCGGTTCGGGTGCCGGCCGCCTCGTCGACGAAGTCGTCGAGCGCCTCGGGCGTGAGCAATGCCAAGTCGCCGCAGACAGCGAGGACGTCGTGGCCGGGCGGCAGGGCGCCGATGCCGTTCCGCAAGCTGCTGCCAAGGCTGCTGCCGCCCTCCACCACCATATCGACGCCGTCACAGAGGTCACTGTCCTGCTTGTTGCGGACCACCAGCGCGATCGGCGCCACGGCCAGTCGCGTCGAGGCCCGGCAGGCGTCCACGATCCGCTGGCAGATACGCCGTTCGGCGACCGCTACGTCGGACATCCGCTGCACGGGCGGATCCATCGGGCCGCGGTCCAGCACGTCGGTGCCGAACAGCAGGAATACTTTTTTGAGCAGCCATTGGGCCAACCGGAACAGCAACGACAAGAGCGACCGGTTCGGCCGCTCTTTGATCGGGTCGAATGTGCCGGCCGCCAGGATGACGACGGCAAGCGGACGTTTCGTTGGTACCAAGTTCTCAAGGTCCTTTCCCAGAATGAGCGGATTCTAGGAGCCTTGAGGGCCGGCCGCAAGGGGCCGCGGTGGATTAGTCGGCGTGGCCGTCGTGCTCGTGCGGGTCGGGCGAGGTGTCGCCGGTCGTCGAGGCGATCAGGAAATTCAAGGTGCGGCGGACCACCCGCTGCTGGAAAGCCATGTCGGATTCGCCGGCCTGGCGGTCGTTGCCGAAGCCCTCTTTCTTGGCGATCTCGCCCAAGACGATACCGGTTTTGACCGACTCCTCGGCTTCCGAGCGGAGGTCGCTGCGGATGTCGTCCTCGGTCTTCTT
>JAYRIO010000098.1:0-2304 GCA_041906745.1 Patescibacteria group bacterium | reverse complement strand
TCCCAAGGGATATGACACCAAGACCGAGGTAATGGCTGCGAATACGGGACCGGACAAAGATCTGGGCGACAGCGATAAGAAACACCGCGGCTCGTACCTGAAGCCTTCAACCGAACTCGACCGTGGCGACTGGCCGGAAGAGGCATGGTTCCCCGAAGTAAAACTGACCAAGGAAGGGAACGTCGAGGAAACCGACAAGAAGCCCGAGGTCATCGCCCCAGGGAAAGATATCGCCCTGCTCACTGACAAAGAACTGCCGCTCGGGGTATTCAGGGGCAATACGCAGCAGCAATTCCTTGCCGGCTCGAAAATCGCCGCCCGCAGCAAGGTGAACCAACTCCTTGACGATCTCCTCACGATCAACACCCGACTGGGGACGCGTGACAGCACCGGACAGCTGGTCGACGATCCTAACGTCTTCCCGGCAGAGATCTGGACCCATAACCAGCTCGACGTGCAGGCGCATGAAGGACAGATCAACGTCGTCTACGGCCAAGGCAAGGTCGGCAGCTACCAAGACTGGATCAAGAACGGGTACCGCCGGGGCGTCGGCTTCGACAGCAATATCTCGTTGCTCGTCCGTTGGGTACACTGGCAGTACTGATGGCCGAACAACCGCTCCCCAACTTGGACGAAATACCGGATACGCCACCTCCGGCTCCGAAGGCGGCTACGCCTAAGCCAGCTGGGCTGCCCGCGGTGAAGCCGCCCAAACTGCCCAC
The DNA here is from genome assembly GCA_041906745.1 of Patescibacteria group bacterium. Taxonomy (GTDB): domain Bacteria; phylum Patescibacteriota; class UBA1384; order JACPKC01; family JACPKC01; genus JBBUCD01. Next base: position 1,582 of record JAYRIO010000098.1, on the reverse strand, counting down.
GATCGAACGGCCGACCATTACGCTCGCGCGCGTCCCGTGGCGGGTCGTAGGCGTGGCGGCGGCAGTCCTGGCAGTGGTCGGCACTGCGAGCTTTTTTCTCTTCTTCTGGAAAGCGCACGTCGTCCTGACTGCCAATCCCGCCGATGCGCGGATCACGTTCAAGGACCAAGCCGCGACCGGCTCGCTGACCACAGCCGTCCCGCCCGGCACGTACCCCGTACGCGTCGAGCGGCAGGATTTCATTCCGTACCACCAGGACCTTGTCCTGGGTATCAACCAGCGGCTGACCAATACCGTCACGCTCCGGGCACTGCCCGAACCGCACCAGCTGTCGGACAAGATCGTCCAGTTCATGGTCCTGGATCCGGACCGGACCTCACTGCTGTTCCTCGCACCGGGCGAACAGACCGCCTTCCGGCTCTTTCTCAAGGACCTGGCGAAACCGACGCTCGACGGCATCACGCCCGCCTCGCTGTCCGGCGTCACCAACTTCGTGTGGTCACCGAACCGCCAGCTGGCGTTCATGAAGCTGGGGGAGGCGACGAAGCAGTACGACTTCAAACGCTATGACTTGGTGAACCAGGAAACGCACGACTGGCCGGCCGGCGTCGGCTCGATCGACTGGCGACACGACGGCGAGAAGGTGGCGTACGACTTCGAGCCGGCCGGCGGCGAGCGGACGATTATCCGCGCCACGAAGGACAACGGGGACCAGGAACGGATCTTCAATCTGGTCGGGACGAACATCAGCCACCCCACACTCAGCTGGTCACCCGACGACAGCCACCTGGCGCTCGTAACCACGCAGCTCCACATCCTGGACGTCTTTTCGAAGCAGTTGAAGACCGTCGACTCGGTCGGCGCCGTGAAGCGGGCCCTGTGGCTACCGACCAGCACCGGACTCATCGTCCAAGGCGCTGATGACGCGCTCTCGGTCGTGACGCTCGAAGGCGCCGTGACGCCGCTCGGCCTGTCCGGCTCGATCGACCAGCTGACGCCGTTCGCCGACGGGAAGGCAGCGGTCTTCACGCGCGAACGTAACAGCAAGACCGAGTTCTTCCGGCTGGACCTGGCAACGAAGGCGCTGGCACCCTACCTGTTCAAGGCGCAGGCGCCGCTCGCCCCGACTAACCTTGTCTTAAGCAAGGACGAACAGACGATCTTCTTCGTGAGCGCCGGCCATCCGACCGCTCTCACCCTCGACCTTGGCGCCTACTGACGCTCGTCAGCTGCTAGGCGGAACGTCACGCCGTAAATCCGGCGCTGCCCTAACGCCTCGTTGAGGGCCGCAATGAACGCCGGGATCGTCGGCTGGGCGAGATGGCGGGCCTCGGCGTCCGGTACGGTCACGATCAACCGGCCATGATGGACGCTGGTCGCTACGAACCGGCCCTCGGCCAGGCGGTTCGCCGCCTCCACGACCGCGGTCGCGGTTAAGCGGTCGGTCAGGCCGTGCCGGGCAGCGAACGAGTTCAGTTCGTGCGAGAGCGGCTCAAGCGGCATACTGCACCTCGGGCTGCACCTGCGACAGGTCCAAGACCGTCGCGCTATCGAGGAGCCGGGCATCAAGCGACGTCGCATC
>JAYRIO010000097.1:0-2244 GCA_041906745.1 Patescibacteria group bacterium | reverse complement strand
TCTTATCGGTCTTGAATGAGCTGACTTCGGCCGATGTGCGGATGTCGCCCGACACCGTGACCAAGAGCAGCGAACCGACGCGGGCCGCGATCGCGACCCCCGAGCCACCCGTGACGTCTGGCGCTTGGGTCGAGGCAAACACGCCGGCGTAGTGGCCGCCCGGCTCTGCCGTGTCAGGCACCTTGACGGTGTAGTCGATCGTGGCCGATTTCTTGGAATCGACTTCGACCGAGGTCTGCTTGAAGCTGGTCCAGCTGGACAGGCTCTGCGCCGGGGTACCTGCGGTTTCCAGGAACTTCGGTGCGCCGGTGCTGGAATCTTCCGACGACGTGAAGTCGCGGGCCGCCGGGAAGAAGGTCTGCTTGCTATCCGATTCGTTCTTGATCTCGATCGAACCCGTAAAGGTGTCGCCCGGCTTCGAGCTCACTTCGCGGATAAGCGGGGTGATGGATACATCCACCGCGCTCGATGTCTGCGCTGCCGCCATGAGCGGCGCTGCGATCATGCTGGCCAATGCCGCGACGCCCGTGGCAAAGGCAAGGCCCTTATAGTGTTTGGTCATAATAGTTGCCCCTCTCCTTGCTTAGTACGTTGCTGTTATGTTGTACGTCTGCGTCGCAGTATACAAACCAGCCGGCGTAACGGCGCTGATGTTTGCGATGTACGAAGCAGTATAGGTTGTCGTTGCCGTTGGCCCAGTTGTTCCGACAACCGAACCGCCGGCAGTCGTGAACTTGAAGGTATCAGGAGTGCCGTAGCCATATGAGCTAAAGGTGTATCCGGCGTCTCCTGACGGATCGGTTCCTACATTCGGCGTGGCATTATCACGCAAGTTGAAGCCAAATTGCGAGGTTCCTTGAGAGCTAGTGCTACCACCCGTAAGAGCCAGGATCGTGTTCGAGCCGCTCGTCAGTGTTGCCGGGGCAATGTACGAAATCGTGTATCCGCTCGTAGCATTCGAAGCCGCCGTCAAAATCACCTGGCAAGTGCCGGTGGTTGAGGCAGTCAGCGTGCCGAGGCTGCAAGTTGACGTGCTTACTGTGAATGTCAGGGTCGGATTCACCGTCGCACTCACCGAAACGCCACTCGTGAAGACGAACGTCGATTGGCCATTCGTATCAACCGGCGAGGTTGCGCAGTCCGTGTTATTGAACGTATTGACGTTCGTGTAATAGGTCGCGTTGTTCGTGGAACCGTTGGTGATGCTGCCAAGGACAATAGTGCGACCAGATGCCGACGCAGGCGTCTCGCCAGTAGCAAAGGTGATTTTCACCGTACCGTTCGTGGTCGCATCGACGGTCCACGAAGCAGGGGTGGGCACATAGTTTGACGTGCCACTAAACGTCGCGCTGGTCGTGGTCATGCCCGTCGGCGCACCGCCGGTGCCGTCAGCATTTGTGCTGAAGACAACCTTAATACACTTAATCGCGCTAGTAGAGACACTGCTCTGCGTGACCGTGTAGGTGGTGGCCGCGTGGTTAACTGTTGGATCCGACAGCGAGGTGCTCTCCGCTGTTAATTCCGCTGCCGAGGCGGTGACTGGCAGAACCATGAACGACAGCATGCTCATCAGGCCGATGAGCGCTGCGGTGGTTCCTTTCTCTACGGCTTCCTGCACACGCCGTAGGGCGTTCGTGTGCATACAACCCTCCTTTAGGTGTAATGCGTTGTTCTATTACTAATGAGTAGCGCCTGCGCGCTTGCACCCAGCATACCGCGACCCCGCCCCTTTCGCACGCCTATCTTGTGGAAAGGTCGATAAGCAGCGAGCTGCCGGTCATGTCGCTGGGCTTGGCGATGCCCATGAGTTCCAGCACGGTTGGGGCCACGTCGGCGAGCGAGTGGTTAGAGCGGACCATCATGGCGAGCACGTCTTCGGTGTCGATCGCCGCCAGTTCGGAGGTCTGCTTGTACGCGTCGGCCACCAGGATGAACGGGACCGGGCTCACCGTATGCCTGGCGCCCTGTGTCGCCCGCGTGCGCATCTGTTCGGCACTGCCGTGGTCGGCGGTCACAAGCAGGATCCCGCCGGCTTCCAGCGTGGCGTTGGCGATCCGGCGGATGGCTTCGTCCACCGTTTGCACCGCCTTGCCGGTGGCGTCCATGTTGCCGGTCTTGGCGACCACGTCGAGGTTGGGCAGGTTGGCGAGTATAAAGTCGAATGCCTTGGCCTTGATCTGGCGCTCGAGCACCTGCACCACTTGGTTCGTTGCGAGTTCGGGGTGCTGGAGCACGGCCGAGGAT
>JAYRIO010000096.1:0-3067 GCA_041906745.1 Patescibacteria group bacterium | reverse complement strand
CTTCCAGAAATTGCTGGCGAAGAACGTCTATTCCGGCATTGACCTCGCCTACTACGGCACCAACTCGACGCTCGAACATGACTTCATCGTCAAACCCGGTAGTGACTACCGCCAGATCGCGTTCAATTTCTCTGGCCAAGACAATCTCTCGCAGGACAAGGACGGGAACCTCATCCTCAAGGCGGGTGACGACCAACTGCAACTCAATGCCCCGACCACCTACCAGCTCGGCGAGCACGAGAAGCACACGATCCCATCCAAGTTCGAACTCGCGGGCGACACGGTGACGGTCGCCGTGTCCCCGGATTACGACCACACCAAGCCGTTGGTGATTGATCCGGTACTTATTTACTCCACGTATTTCGGCGGAAGCGGTAATGACGTCGCGACCCGGATGTCGCTTGATCCCTCGGGCAATGCGTACCTGTACGGCTACACTACCTCAAGCAACCTCCCCACATCGTCGCCATACCAGGCAAGCTACGCAGGCAATACGGATACCTTCGTTACGAAGTTGAACCAGACCGGTAGTGCGCTCGTATATTCGACCTATCTTGGGGGCAGCGGCACGGATAACGGCTTCGGATTGACCGTTGACGCATTGGGGAATGCGTACGTGAGCGGCAACACGAACTCAACAAACTTCCCGATCGCTTCTGCAATGCAGGCGAGCAATGGCGGTCTGTTCGACGCGTTTCTCACCAAGCTCAATCCCTCGGGTTCGGCACTGGTGTACTCGACCTACCTGGGTGGTAGCCAGTCGGATGGCGCGAGTGGGATTACGCTCGACAGTTCGAATAACGTGTACCTGGCCGGCTTCACATTCTCCTCGAATTTCCCGACTGTCTCGCCGATCCAGGCCTCGAACGGCGGGAATTACGACGTCTTCGTAAGCAAGGTCAACGCGGCTGGCTCGGCGCTGGTGTACTCGACCTACGTAGGAGGATCTGGTCGGGACCAGGCGGGGCGGATCGCGCTCGACAGCTCGAACAATGCCTACGTCATCTGTGGCACTGGGTCGACGAACTTTCCAACAGTGTCTCCATACCAGGCGAGCAAAGGAACTGGCGACGACGCCTGTGCGTTCAAGATCAACGCCGCCGGCTCGGCGCTGGTCTACTCCACCTACCTGGGCGGGAGTGGGAACGATGACGGCCGGGATATCGCCGTCGATAGCTCGGGCAACGCCTATGTGATCGGGGTGACGGCGGCAACCAACTTCCCAACGGTCTCTCCGTACCAGGCAAGCAATGGCGGAGGTGCCGACGACGGCTTTCTCGCGAAGTTCAACGCAGCCGGCTCTGCGTTAACGTACTCAACCTACCTGGGTGGGAGCGGTGACGAGCAGTTCTATAGCCTGGCTTTGGATCCATCGAGCAATATCTATGTCGCCGGATTCACCGCATCATCCAATTTCCCGACTGCCTCGGCGATCCAGTCCAGTTACGGGGGCGGGGCGAGCGATGGCTTTCTCACGAAATTCAACGCTGCGGGTTCCGCGCTCGTGTACTCCACCTATTTGGGTGGGAGTGGCGACGACGCGAGCGACGAGGTCAAGCTTGGACTCAATGGCGACGCCTACGTAGGCGGGTACACAACGTCAACAAACTTCACGATGCTAAACCCGTACCAAGCAAGCAATGGTGGGGCCTACGACTCGTTCATGTTGCAGCTCACCGAACACACGGTCAACCTGACCGCCCGTGTCGACCCGACGCTGACCTTTACCGTCGGCAGCACCACCTGTGCTCTGGGCACCCTCTCGACCACCCAGACCCAGCAGTGCACGTACACACTGACGGCCGCGACGAACGGGACGAGCGGATACAGTATTTCGTACTTACCCGTGACGACGCTCACGAGCGGGGCGAACACCATTACAGCACTCACCAGTCCAACGGCCAGTACGTTAAATACTGAACAGTTCGGGATTAATCTCGCTTCCAACACTGCAGCCGGTTCGCACACGGCGGCCAACTTCGGGGCAGTGCCGAGTGGTGGATCTGGTACAGCTAGTGCGGACTACACCACCGCCAACTCCTTTAAACTGAACACTGCCGGTGAGACGATCGCCACTGCGTCCGCACCCTCGCTCACGACCACCTACACCGTTTCGACGATCGCCAACATCGCGAACACCACCGAAGCCGGCAGCTACACGACCACCTTCACCTACAACATCGTGAGTACGTACTAGTGCTTGCCGAAGCGCCACTGAACACCTAGAGTCAGGGAAAAGCGAGGGTACATGATCATCCAATCGATCGTCGGACGGAAAATCCTGGATTCGCGGGCAAGCTGGACCTTGGAGGTCGAGGTGCGGACAGATGACGGCACGGTCGGCCGGGCATCGGTGCCGTCGGGCGCGGCCGCGGGTGCGCACGAGGCGACCAAGCTGACGGACATCGACCAGGCGGTGGGGAACGTTTCCGCTATCGCCTCGTCGCTCATTGGTAAGGCGGTCACCGCGCAGGCAGACATCGATCAGACGATGCTCGGCTTGGACGGCACGCCCGAGAAGTCCAATCTGGGTGCGAACGTGCTGTACGGCATCTCGATGGCCGTCGCCGATGCTGCCGCTGCTGCCCAGCAGCTGCACCTGTACCAGTGGATTCAGCAGCTGTCGGGCCATACTGCGCCAGCCGTACCCAGCCCGCTGTTCAATCTGATTAACGGTGGCAAGCACGCGAACAACAACCTGCCGTTCCAAGAATTTTGCATCGCGCCGAAACCGGGCGCGTCCTTCGGCGACCAGCTGGCGATGGGCTTGGGCGTGGCCAGGTCGCTCAAGGAACTGCTGCACGAGCGCGGCCACAGCACGACGGTGGGCGACGAGGGCGGCTACGCGCCCTGGATCCACCGGAACGAGGAGGCGCTTGACCTCCTGATGGACGCGATCCGCGCTGCCGGCTACCAGCCTGGCACGGATATCGGCCTCATGCTCGACGTTGCGGCCAGCAACATTCCCGACCTGACGGCGGTGACGTATCCCATGCAGCCGGCCGACTACTACGCCAAGCTGGTCGAGCAGTACCCGATCACGATCCTGGAAGACCCGCTCGACCAG
>JAYRIO010000095.1:0-10479 GCA_041906745.1 Patescibacteria group bacterium | reverse complement strand
CACGTGGGACTGCGAAGGCAAGAAAAAGCCAGCCGGTAAGGGCTGGCGGAATGACTGCTGGTTGTTGGTTGCGCCCTACACGTTCGTGCAGAGCTTGTAGTTGAGGAATAACTCGCACCAGGCTTCGAACAGTTCGAAGCGTTGGGCAAAGAGCCGGTTGGGATGCTTCAGTAACATCCAACCGTTATTGTATTCGCGCTTGATGACGGGCGGTGTACTGGGTGCCAGGGTCGTCCCTTGGAACTCCCAGCCCAAGACCAACGCCTTGAGCAGATGCGCCGCTTCCCTGACTGACTGCCGTGGGTCACGCAGGTGCATGATGTCGTAGCCGAACCGTTGCCGGATCTCGGCCACGCCGGGAAATATGGGACCGCTTTGCGCCTGGTCCACATAGTCCTGGATCGCTGTAAATCCGAAGACCGGTTTCTTCGGATTGTCTGGTTGTTGGAACACGGTCCCGCCGCGCCAGGCTTCCAGAAGCAGGATCTGGAAGAATCCCACCAGGAATGCCTGGACGTACACCAGATGGATCGAGGCGGGTGTCCGCTCAACGGGCCAATTGGTGCGTCGGTAGAGCGTCAGCTTCCAGGGGCTCCCCTCGGCGAAGCTCACGAGCTGGTTGACTGCCGACGGATCGTCGGCCCACTCGATGGCAATCCGCGGGATCCTGCCACTCTCAAGTTGGAACGGTAGTTTCAGGTCCCGTTCCAATTTCGTTGTCGTCGCGTCCGGCGCGGGTTGCGTCAGCCAGTCGATCAACTGGGCCATATGGCCCTCGTTGAACGGGTCGGCGTCACGTCCGCCTTGTACGGTCATCATCGGGGGCAGCGCGGCTGTTCCGGGGTAGTACGGCAGCCGTGCATGCAGCTCATTGGCGTGCGTTTCCAGCCACGCCAATCGTTCGGATCGGGTGTTCCCTGGGATCAAGGTTAGGTGCACGTTGTTAAGGACCTCCTACAATAAAATGCCATCCAGTTTCCTAGATGGGACGCGTAAGTATACGGCGGATTGTGTCCGACGTCAATCTACCGGTGCTTGCGCAGGTAATTGACCCAGTGCTCTTTCATCCAACGCTTGTGGAACTTCAGCGTATCGCCCAGGCCGCGGGCGCGGATTTCCTTGTCGACCACGCCGCCTTTGTGCGGGTGGTCGTACCGTTGGTAGAGCGGGCTTGAAAAGCCGTGGGCGTAGTGGCTCAGCTCGTGCGCGATCACGGCCGTCACGACTTCCTCGGGAATCGAAGGATCCTTGAAGTAGCCGGTGATGGTGATAATGCTGCGCCGTTGCACCGTGCCGTCGTGATGCTTGACCGGCTTCCGTCCCCATTTAATCGAACCCAAGCGCGCCGCAGCCGGCCGTCCGAACTTGATGACCACGTCGTTCGGCTGGTCGATGTCCTGGAAGTGCCGGTACCACATCGTAGCCAGCGTCTCCTGCAACCACTCGTTGTCGCGCTCCGTCACCATCTCCATAGCCACACTCTACCAAAGCCGCGGTTGCCGATTACCTGCGCGCATGGCATGCTCGGAGTGACGAAGGAGGAATCATGTCCGTTGAGATGCCTGGCATGCAAGAGCCGATGCGTGAACAACCTGTCAGTTCGAGGTATGAGGCGCGCTTCAGGGATGCGCTAGCTGCAGCCAGGGCGGAGATTGCCAGTCTGCCGGAACGCGAACTTGGAGCGCAGCTCCGTGCAGACCGAGAGGCATACCTGTCATCGATCGGCGCAATGGAGCGTACCGCCGACCAACTTGTCGAAGAGCGTGTCCGCGAGGCAGATACTAGGCGGCAGCTCCATGGCAGTGAAGAGTCGCCAACAAAGTTGCTGCCCATTCGGGAGCGTATCAGGCGATTCGAGTCACAGCTGACAGAGCAAGACCGCATACGGAGCAGCGCGCACACGAAGTTGGCCGTCGAATACATAACAGCAGGTTTATTGCCGAACGCGACGCAGCTTACGCTGGCCGATTTTCGTTATATCGCCGAGGCGCGAGGCAGATACACCCAAGAAGCCGCGTTGCTTGAGGGTGCTGACAATGATCGGCTTTTGCCTGCCCTTGCACGTCTTCGGAATACAAGCCCGGACGAACTACTGACTGAACTTGACGATCTTGCGGTCGACAATGCGCGGTTGACCGTCAATGACCAGGGACATGACCGTAGAAATGATATGACACGTGTCACCTGTGCAGTCACACTCTTGCAGCGCGGCGTTGATATGAGGGCGGATTTATTTCCACAAGAAAACAAGCCTCACGAGGAGGCTTGGGAGCTGCCGGATAGAAAATAGTCGATTCGTTCGAGCAGTACTGTATACGGTTTGTGACTGGTAATGAGCGTAATGGGGCAGCCGCAGTGATGTACTGCTGCCTCCAGATCGTATTTGTCGTCTGGCGGACCAATGATGGTGACTGCTGTGCGGCAACGCTCGAACATTGCCAATAAACGGACTGATGCAAGTAATTGCTGTGCCGTCGCGCACAAGATGGCCTGGTCGCCAGGTAAGAGCGTATCTATATTGTCGTTGTCGTTCCAAACGATAGTGTGCTTGGAGTTGAGTCGCGGCGGTTTTTGCCACGGGGCGAGGATAATCAATCGTGGCGTAGCGGCCACCTCCTTCCGTTAGTCATTCGATGCCAGGACTAGGCGCACGCGCGGCAGGAACTGGTTACAGTAGCAGCGTAGGGTGCCGAAATCGGATTCCGATCCCGCGATCGTTACGGTCGCCTGGCACTGCAGGATAATCGCGACAGTATTCGCGACCTGGTCGTGGAACTGAACTAGGCGTTCGGCAGTGATACGGATGCGCACGTCGTCGCCGGGCTGCAGGGTCCAAAGCGGCGGCAGCGAGGCATGCGGCAACGTCAGGTCCCAATGGAGCGTCACGTCCCCCGATCTCCCTTCGTTGTTAATCCGCTGCTCTATACCATATCGCCGATCGGATTTCAATGCTTGGCGGGTGGGTCGTAGTAGTGGGCATCCCTGAGGTTGTCTGGCAGGAAGCCTAGCTCGGTCGTGGCGTCACCGTCTTGCTGGGGCCAGTGGTAGCCCTTGCCGTAGCCCTGCTCTTTCATGAACTTGGTCGGGGCGTTCCGCAGGTGCATGGGGATCGGGTCGAGGGTTTTTTGGCGCACGTCAGTAAGTGCGTCGCCGATCGCGCGGGTCGACGACCGGCTCTTGGGCGCGGTCGCCAGGTACGTAACCGTCTGGGCAAGAATCAGCTGCGCCTCGGGCATGCCGATCATGTGGATCGCCTGCATGGCTGAGGTGGCGACCACGAGCGCGGTCGGAAGCGCATTCCCAATGTCTTCGGAGGCAAAGATCACCATCCGGCGTGCAATGAACATCGGGTCCTCGCCGGCGTCGATCATCCGGGCCAGATAGTGGAGCGCGGCATTTGGGTCCGAGCCGCGCATGGACTTGATGAACGCCGAGATCGTATCGTAGTGGTTCTCCCCTGCCTGGTCGTACTTGGCGACCTTGCGTTGTACCGCCTGCTCGGCCACGTCGGCCGTGATCTTGCGTGCCAGCGTGCTCGCTACCTCGAAGCTGCCCAGCAAAGAGCGTGCATCACCATCGGCCGCGGCAATCAGGTAGTCGACGGCCTGCTGGTCGATCTTGATCTTCGTATCCAGCCTGAGCGCCCGCTCGATGAGCGTATGCATATCCTTGTGGCTTAATGGCTCCAGCTTGAGCACGCGCATCCGCGACAGCAAGGCGGCGTTCACTTTAAATGACGGATTCTCGGTGGTAGCGCCAACGAGCGTGATCACCCCCGACTCCACGGCGTGGAGCAATGCGTCCTGCTGGGCGCTGTTGAACCGGTGGATCTCGTCGATAAACAGCACCGGCAACGGTTCGGCCAGCCGCTGCCGGCTCTGTGCGATCTCGATGATCTCCCGCACCTGCTTGACCGTAGCCTCGACCGCCGACAGCTGCTCGAACGGCCGGTCCAGCTCGTTGGCCAGAATCCGGGCCAGCGTCGTCTTCCCCGTTCCTGGCGGTCCCCACAGAAGCAGGCTCGGCAACTTGGCGCTGGCAATCAGCTTGGTGAGCGGCTTGTCCTTGCCAATCAGGTGGAACTGCCCGACCACCTCGCGAAGCGTGCGCGGTCGGAGCCGTTCGGCCAGAGGTACTCGGTTTGGTAGCTCGCTCATACCTGTATCCTACCATACCGAACAAATACCGAATACCCAGTACTACATATTGGTAATTATTGTCATTTATTGCTTGACAAAATACCATTATTTGGTACACTGCTCCTGTTCTCCAAGAGCGTAACGGACCTGGTAACGGGTTCGTTTCCGTTCTACAGGGGCGACCCCCGGTTAATACCCGGCGCAGTAGCCCTCCTGGCGAACAGGTAGGTATACAACCATATGAACCGAGTCCTAGGGAGGATTCGGGAGGGGGTTTACAACCTGCAGCAGTACCTGGAGCCCCGCAGGCTCGTGGCGCTGCCCCTGTTCGGCCAGATGGCTGGTTTGGTGCTGTCGAACGCCGCTATGCCCTTTACGGGCACTGCAGTGGCTGCCGAGCAGCCTGTGACGACGGTCTCGCTTGTCCTCGATACCACCTCGCTTAACCAGATGGTCGGGCTGCCGAGCAACCCGGCACTCAAGGTGACCGTTGTGGAATCGAAGGCGCAAGAACAGGAACGCTTGGACCGCGAGGCGAAGGCGCGTGCAACTGCCAAGTCGAAGGCCGTGGTCGCCGAGGCCAAGGTGTCCGGCCCGACCGACGTCCCGCTTGAGACGAAGCGCGAGCTCGTGAAGAAGGCCGCTGCGCAGTACGGCATCGACTGGAAGATTCTGGAAGCCGTCTGGCAGGTTGAGTCCGGCAAGCGTTGGCTGACGACCGTCCGGTCGTACGCCGGCGCCCAGGGTCCGATGCAGTTTATGTACGGCACCTGGAAGCACTATGCGGTTGACGGGAACGGCGACGGTGTCGCCAATATCAACCAGGCTGAAGACGCGGTATTCGCTGGTGCCCGCTACCTGGCCGCCAATGGCGGTGCCGAGAATATCGACCACGCCCTCCTTGCCTACAACCACGCCCAGTGGTACGTCGACAAGGTGAAGAGGGTCGCCAACTCGATCGACGCCTAACCTAGATCCAACACCCCGCACCTTGCGGGGTGTTGTCGTGTTTGGGTAGCCTAGTCCCGACTCATTCCGCGGAAGGAAAGGCGTTGTGCCTTAACAGGTAGTACCATTGAACATCGTTCTTGTGACCGAGGCGTACCATCCGTTGAAAAACGGCGTGGTCCATTCCATTGAGCTGCAGGCGCACGAGCTGGTCCGACAGGGCCATACCGTGCATATTATCGCGCCGACCAGCACCAAGCCCGTGTCGCCCTATGTGCACCGGGTCCCGTCCATCGCCCTGCCGGGCGGTATCGGGTATACCGTCGCGTTCCCTTTCCTGGGAGCTGCGGCCTTGATCCAAGCAGCGGATATCGTGCACACGCACCATCCGTTCGTCCTGGGGTACTGGGCGCGGATGGTGGCGCGGCGGCATAACAAGCCGTTCGTGTTTACCAACCACACGCAGTACCTGAAATACCTCCACTATGTCCCCACGGTCGGCCGGTTGCTCCATGAGCCGTTGCGGTCGTACGTGGCGGGCTTCGCCAATAGCTGCACGGTGGTGCTGGCGCCGGCCCGCGGCATGGCACAGATACTGGAAGAGCACGGCGTATCCCGTCCGATCGTCATCGTCCCCAATGGGATCGACGCCGGGCGCTACGCGGGGCTCGACAAGCAAGAGGCCCGCGGCCGGTTGGGTATCGCGCCGAACCGGTGCGTGGTCCTGTTCGTCGGCCGCTTGGGCAAAGAAAAGCGGGTCGACGGCCTGCTCCAAGCGTTCGCGACGTTGCCGGTGTCGTGCGACCTTGTGCTCGCTGGCGAGGGACCGTTACGCAAGGAGCTGGAATCGCTGGCAGCGGCGCTTGCCGTCACCGACCGGGTCCGATTCTTGGGCTCAGTGCCGTACGAACGCATGCCCGACGTCTACGCGGCGGCCGACATGTTCGGCATCGCGTCGGACAGCGAGGTCCATCCGCTGGTGGTGCTCGAAGCCCAAGCTGCGGGATTGCCCGTGGTGGCGGTGCCCGGGCCGGGAGCATCCGAACTGGTCGACCATGGCCGGACGGGTCTGATCGCCGGGCCGGACACCGTCTCGTTCGCGGACGCGCTCCGGCGGTTGGCCACGTCGTCGGATTTGCGGCGGCGCTTCGGCGCAACGGGAGCCGCCCGCGCACAGGCGTTCGGTATTGAACGCGCAACCAGGCGTCTCGTTGACGCGTATCAGGCCGCGGCCGGCCGGATCGGCTGCCATCTCTAACAGACTGCCAGGTGCCTGGCAGTCTTTTTCTTTGGCGCGGCTTACTGGCTGGCAACCGAGACGTCGGGCGGCACGATCTCGAACCAGATCTGACCGCGGTCGAACGCAAGCTCGTTGCCGTCGGCGTCGTACAGCTTGAGCATCTCGCCTTGCGAGGGCTTCTTCCAGGTAGCCTCGGTCTTCTGGCCGTCGCGGAACAGCAGGGCCTTGCCCGACCCCTCGGTGGTCATGAACCACTCCCCTTTCCCATGGTTGGTGCCCGCATCGTAGCGGCGGTCGACGGTGAGCGCGACCACGTTCTTCGTGGCAAGCTGCTCGCCAGTATTCTTGTCGGTGTGTTTGGCGCCAGCCAAGAATCGTTTGTAGGTGTTGCTGGCCTTGTCGTACTCCCACTTCACATCGTAGCTGGCCGACGAAAACTTGATCGTGATCGTGGCCGTATCGGGCCGGGCGGCTTCGGCGGCGTCATCTTGGAACTTGAACCCAGTAAAATCCTGGCTGTCGGTGGTTGCTTTCTTTGCGGCAGCGTAGTCGTAGAGCTCTTTGCTTGATGTGAAGAGGGTGTGTTCGGTCGCGATGCCGGGCCGCGGTTCGCGGTGGAAGTAGGCGCCGGTGTGCGCCAGGTCGACGACGTTCTTGGCGCTACCGAGGAGCGCCAACCCGGCTTGCGAGCCGCCGGCGTGGGCATACAGCGCATGGTAGCCGGACGCCCAGGCAATGAAGTACGGCCGGGCCGACCGGACCGGACCGATCTTGTCGGCATCATGCGGTCCGAACACGCCCATGAACCGCGTGATCCCGCCCTCGGTCATGGTTTCCCAGACGTTCGCCGCGCTGCTTAAGCCGGCTTGCGGGCGGGCGTCGGGATGGTTTTCGACCATCACGGCCAAGGGCCGCCGGTGGGCCAGCTCAGGTGATACCTGGGTGCCGTCGAGCGGCGAGGCCTCGGTCGTGGGTTTCGGTGCCGGTTGTTCGGCATTGATGAGGGGCAGGTCGACGGCAGGATTGTCGGTCGTAGTGCTGGGCGCGATGCTGTCGCTCGTAACGTAGCGGCGGTACGCGGCCGCACCGGCGGTGGCGAGGATGACAATGCTAAGCGTGGCGCCCAGGGCGCGACGGACGCGCGGGTTCTGCCAGGACGTGCGGCGTTTCGCGGTGTGGTCGGACGACGGTTCGATCAACGGTCCCTCCATAGTTGGTTACGCGGTGCGCTTCGGGCGCAGGTAGTGTTCCCACAGGTCGACGGCGAGACTGCCGACGCCTACGGACAGTGCCAAGAAGCCGATGAGGCTGCCCAGGAGCGGAACAAACCGCACCAGGCTCAGGATGAGGCTGCCGAGCGCGACGGCGCCAAGGAAGGGCAGGTTCTTCCACTTGGCGGCACCCGCCAGCAGGTCGCCGACCGCCGCCGCGGCGAAGACCTGGCCAAGGATGCCGGCCGCAACGCCGCCAGCCAGCAAGAAGCCGGTCACTGGCAAGGTCACGACAAAGAACGCGGACAGCAGGCTGGCAGGCAGCCAGAGCAGGATTGCCGCCATACCGATCAGGCCCGTAGCACGCGGCCGGGTGTGGCCCGTGGCGCGGACGCGCTCCATGGCTGTGGGTGCGACGAGTTGGGCGAGCGCGGCTCCCGCGACCGTCATGCAGAGCATGAACAGCGCGCTCAGTACGGCGCCGAGCAGGAAGCTTGGCTGCATGCGCCGCGCCGGTTGGCCCGAGGTGTCGGACTGGCTCAGGTTCTGCTGTCCGTCGACGACGGCGCCTGGCAACAGGGCTAGTGGCTGGTCGGCTGATCCGGTGACGTTGCCCTGCACGTGCGCCTGGTTGCCAAGGGTCGCCGTACCGCCGTAGAACGAAACATCGCGCCCGACAACGCTATTGATGCGCAGCATGCTGCCGGCGGCCCAGACCTTGCCGTTGACGGCGCCATTGAGGGTGATGTCGCGGCCTGCGGCCACGAGGTCGCCGTGCACGGTCGCGTCGCTGTCGAGCGTGACCGTGCTGCCGGCCACGAAGACGTCGCCCTGGATATCGCCGTGGATCACCACGTCCTCGCCCGCGGCGAACAGGTTATTGCCGATCCCCTGGTGCGTGGTGACGCGTTGGCCGGCCGCGAAGACATCGCGGTCGACGGCGCCCCGGATGTCGACGTCGTTCCCGGCGGCAAACAGGTTGTCGTGGATCGTGACGCCGGATGCGACCGCCGTATTGCCCGAGCCGTCGTCCGGCGGCGTGGCGGTTTCGAAAGCCAGTGCCGGCGTGGTGGCCAGGGCCGCGGCGAGCGCGATGGCAGCAAATGCCCGTTTCGGGAGCGTCATGGCGTATTCCTTAGGAAGTCTTGGAGCAGTATGGCAGAACCGGGAGGAAGTTAGTAGATATAGCCCCGGATGACCGACGAGTTGCTGTTCATATGCCGCTTCGACACCTTGCCGAGACCGATCACGTTCATGTCCGAGACAATAATCGTGTCGCCTTCGACTGCCTCGACGTAGCCGACATGGCCGCGGGCGCTTTCACTGGTGACCACGATCGCGCCGACGGCCGGCGTTTTGCCAGTGCGGAACCCTAGCCGGGCGGCGTTCATGAGCCACAGCTTGGCGTTGCCCAGGTGGTTGGGCAGGTCGGGGCGGCGGTTCTTGGCCCACCACGTGCAGTAGCCGTACGGGTACGTGTTGCCGGCCACGGCCACGATCGGCTCGCCGCTGGCCTGGGTGGTGACGCTGGCGCGGACGACGGTGGCCGCTTTCTTCTTTTTCTTGAGCGCTTGCTGCTTGGCTTGGGCTTCGAGCTGCTCGCGTTCGGGGCGGCCCATGTCGGTGGTGACCACCAGCGGCTTGGGCATGAAGCCGGCAGCGGCAGACGCGTCGGCCGGCACCTCTTCGATCGACATGAAGTCGAAATCGGCCAGGCCGGCGTCACGGCTGCTCGAGGCGGCACCGGCGGCGTCGGCCGCTTGGGCGACGCTGACCGGGTGGAGCGTGCCCACCAGCAAGCCGGCCAGTACCAGCGCCATCAGCTGCTGCTGGTAGAACGAGAACAGTTTTCCATGGATCCAGAGACTGCGTCGGACGCTTTGCCGGGTACGGCGAAAACGGCGACGCCAGCGTATGAGCGGATCCTCAAGAGATGGTCCGAGATTGTACTGCACAAGGCACTCCTTTCTTGGAACCTTCTCCATGCCCAGGAGGTAGAAATGAAAAAGATGTCTACCACGGGGTAGCCATCTCATTAGCAGCCAGTATAGCGGGCGGTTTCAGGCTGTCAAGGCGGACCGCTCATATCATGCCGTCGCCGGAACGAAAAACCGCCCGCACGAGGCGAACGGTTCCGATCCGATCGGCACGTAGGAGGGTAAACGTACCGATGCGAACAAATCCAGTATACGTCTGCCCCGCGGGAACGTCAACGCTGTCTTGTGGGAAAATGCAGGCTGGCCGAACAAACTACGAACGGTCGGCGCCGAGTACGACCAAGACCTCGGCCGGATTGGCGATCGGGTCTTCGACCAGCGTCGGGTCTGCCAAGCCGAGCGCCTGGGCGACGGCGAGCGCGCTGTCGTGGCGCCCCGACAGGTAGTAGACGGTGCTGCGCACGTATGAAAACTGGGCGGTACCTACCGAGACCACCGTGTAGTGCAGTGCGGCCAGCGCGTCGCGGGCCGCTGCCGCCTCAGTGGTTGCCGCGCCACCGTTGAGGACACGGACGGTGGGCAGCGTATCGGTGATCGCGGTACTGGCGTCGGGTTGCGGCAACGAGTTGCTACTGGGTGCGTCGACCACGACCACGTCGGTGGTGCCGGCAGTTGCGTCGTACCCGGTAGCAAAGAGTATCGGCTGGGTCGGGGTCGGTTCGGTGGCGGCGAGCGTGACCGGTACCGCCGACGCCTCCACGCGAAGGAACGACCCGCCAAGCTGTAGGAGCCAGCGTCCGCCTACCAGGAGCGCGCCGATTGCCAGGATGCCGAGCGGCAGACGGACCGGGATCTTGGGCAGCTGGATTGGCGGCCGCGCCGAGCGTGTCGCGGACGGTGGCCGACACCCTGACCGTGCGCCGCGTCGCGGGCACCCAGTACCAGGGCAGCATCCCCTTCCGCCAGGGCTCCCTCGCCCCGCGCACGAGCGACTCCCTCTGGCT
>JAYRIO010000094.1:0-1787 GCA_041906745.1 Patescibacteria group bacterium | reverse complement strand
GAAGAAGTGCTGGAGCTCTTCGGTGATCCGCTCCTTCATCGCTTCTTCGTCCGTTTTTTCACGTTCGGTTGTCTTATAGCCAATCGCCGAGGTCTGCTTGTTGGCCGCGAAGTCCTGGATGATCTGGCTGCCGATATTGCTCGTCATCACAATGATCGTGTTCTTAAAGTTGATGACCCGCCCCTTGGCATCGGTCAACCGTCCGTCATCCAGAATCTGGAGCAGCAAGTTAAAGACATCCGGGTGGGCCTTCTCGATCTCGTCGAACAGGATGACCGAGAATGGCTTCCGGCGCACCTGTTCGGTCAGCTGGCCGGCCTCTTCGTACCCGACGTATCCCGGAGGTGCGCCGATGAGTTTGCTGGCGGCGTGCTTTTCCATGAACTCGCTCATGTCGACGCGGATCATGGCCCGCTCGTCGTTAAAGAGGAACGACGCCAGTGCCCGGGCCAACTCTGTCTTGCCGACGCCCGTCGGCCCAAGGAACACGAACGAGCCGATCGGCTTCGATTCCTCGGCGATCCCAGCGCGGGACCGGCGGACGGCATTCGCCACGGCGGTGATCGCCTCGTCCTGGCCGATCACTCGTTTTTTCAGCTCTTCTTCGAGGCGGGCCAGCTTCATCGACTCGCTTTCGAGCATGCGATGGACCGGGATGCCCGTCCATCGGGCGACCACGACGCCGATGTCTTCTTCGCTGACCTCTTCCTTCAAGAATTTGTGTTCCTTCTGGATCTCGGCCAGCTTCTTGCTCAGGGAGAGCCGGTTTTTTTCGAGCTCGGGGATCTGCTGGTACCGGATCATGGCCACTTTTTCGAGCTCGCCGTTCCGTTCGGCCTGCTCGGCGTCAACGCGCGCCTGGTCGAGCTTCATCGACACGTCCCGGAGGCCGGTAATGATCTCTTTCTCATTCTTCCAGCGCAGCTCCTTCTCGTCGGCTTCCTCGCGGAGCGTCCCCAGCTCTTCCTGCAATTCCTTCAGCCGCTCCTTGCCCTCTTTGCTGGTTTCCCGCTTTAGAGCCTCGCGTTCGATCTCGAGCTGGATGATCTTGCGCTTGAGGCCGTCGAGCTCCTCGGGCATGGAATCAATCTGCATTCTAAGCGCCGAGGTCGCCTCGTCGATAAGGTCGATCGCCTTGTCCGGCAGGAATCGGTCCGAGATGTAGCGGTGCGACAGCACGGCCGCAGCCACGATCGCCGAGTCGGTGATTTTGACGCCGTGGTGGACCTCGTACTTTTCTTTGATGCCACGCAGGATCGCGATCGTATCCTCGACCGACGGCTCCTTGACCATCACCGGCTGGAACCGACGTTCGAGCGCCGCGTCCTTTTCGATGTGCTGCTGGTATTCTTTCAGGGTCGTGGCGCCGATCGTGCGCAACCGGCCGCGGGCCAGGGCAGGCTTCAGCAAGTTGGCCGCGTCCATCGCGCCCTCGGTGGCACCAGCGCCGACAATGGTGTGCAGCTCGTCGATAAATAGAATGATCTGGCCGTCGGCCTGGTCGACTTCCTTGAGGATCGCTTTCAGACGGTCCTCGAACTCGCCCCGGAACTTGGTCCCGGCGATGAGCGAACCGAGATCAAGCGTGAGGACGCGCTTGTTGGTGATCGATTCCGGCACGTCGCCAGCCGCGATCCGTTGGGCCAAGCCCTCGACCACGGCGGTCTTACCGACACCCGGCTCGCCGATCAGAACCGGGTTGTTCTTGGTGCGGCGGGACAAGACCTGCATGACGCGCCGGATTTCCTCGTCGCGTCCCACGACCGGATCGAGCTTGCCGGCTTGCG
>JAYRIO010000093.1:0-2789 GCA_041906745.1 Patescibacteria group bacterium | reverse complement strand
TGGGCTCTTTCCCTCGGTCAATTGTGCGGCCTTGATATAGGCGTGAAGGTATTCATCGAGATTGTGATGGCAGGGCATCGCATGGAGCTTGCCGTTTTTCTCGTGCAATCGCACCCAGGTCCGACGCCCTTGGATATAGACATCTTCCACCTGCATCGCGAGCGCCGCGCCAATCCGTGCGAACGTATAGACCATCAATCCGATCAAGGCGCGGTCACGTAAGCCCACGATCGTCCTCACGTCGATGGCCTCAATCAGCATCCGGGCTTCGTCGGCCATGAGCACCGGCGTCTTCCCTTTCTTTGATGAATACTTCGGCCCCCGCACCGAGCTCGCCGGATTAGAGGGCAGGACCTGGCCCACCACGAGCCAATCGAACAACATGCGAATGGCCGCGAGATGTTGCTTAATCGACGGAGGTGACAGGTGGCCCTTAAGCGACTCAACATAGGTCGCCACATGGACCGGCTCGATGGCTGGCAAGGAGAGGAGCCCATGCCGTTCGCACCACGCCGCAAATTCGGCGACCGCCCAGGTATAGGCCTTGCGTGTGTTTGGGTTGCGAATGTTGGCGGTGAAGAACGTGACGAACCGTTTGGCCGCATGAGGCGTCGGCGTAAAGAGCACAGGGAGCGCTCGGGTGTTGGGAATCGCGAGTTGGACCTTGGCAGTCATGGCGTTACTTTGCAAAGTTCTTGGCGCTTGTCACTTTGCAAATTATCTGGCGTATACCTTTGCATAGTATTTGGCGCACACGCCACGACTCCTGGATCGTGATGCGTTGGTGCTGACGATGCGCATGGCGTACATCTATCTCCAGGTCCGATCATCAGACAAGACTTTTTTGCAATGCCACACGCCCGGGACACGCACGTGGGTCCGACGCGTTGTCACACCGCGTGTGTGCGTCCTCAACGCGGAGATACCCTTAGGCTTGCCCAATCACCAAGCTCTCTCGTGCCGCGTCCACCGCGTCCTTGGTCACGCTGGTCAGGGCATTGAGTTCAAGAATGCGCGCGATCTGGGTGAGGAGCCGGTTCAGCAAGCGGAAGTTGCCGCCCGTGATCCGAATGATCGCCGCGACCGCCTCGTCGGCCCACGGCTGTTCGGGGAGCTGGACCCCCTCGGGGGTCCACCGCTCGGCCAGGAGTCGGCGAACCTCCGTCGCGCCCAACGGGCGGAACTCGTGGACGAATCCGATCCGCGAGTAGAATTGCGGGTACCGGGCCACGCGTTTCTCCAGTCCGGGCATCCCAATGAGAATCAACCCAATCTGCCCTTCGTCGAAGATCGCGCGGACCTGTTCCAGACTCGCCATGCGGAGCCGGTCCGCTTCATCGATCACAATCAGCGACGTGGGATCGGGAATCTGTGTTTCCTTCTTGTGGTAGTCCCGTGCGACCTCGCCATAGGTCGGTGCGAGTTCCGGGATGGGTTCCCGCAGCCAGTCGTGTTGGTCTATCACGGTCTCCTGATGCGCCTGATCCCGTTGGCGGATCGATTCCAACCGCGCCTCCTTCTCCAGTTGTACGGGGCGTCTGGCTAGGAGCGTCAGCGTGTGGCGGGCACGGCGGATGTCGCGGCTGATAAGGCCAGGCGAATTGACGACGGAGGGCGTGTAGAAGACGGTCGCCAACGTCGGGCCCTCACGCGGCTCTCCGCTCCAGGGCATGGTCGCTTGGGCCACGTCCCATTGGCTGTAGGTTCGTGCGGAGAGGGTCTTGCCGACGCCCGGTGTCCCGTAGCACAGCCCGATGTATTGGTACGTTCGGCAGGCGTCGCAAAACTCCGTAAAGCGGCGGTGTTCGAGGGTGTCCACGATCGGTTGCTGGCTATTCATTCCGGTATCGCTTGAGGGTGGAGACCGCCGGTCGTGCCGGGGTGTCTGTTGCGGCTGGTGGGTCCTCCGTGGTCTTCGTGATGTCCCCGCGCTTCAGGTCCAGCAGCGTGTTCACGGCGGTTGCGCGGTCTCGCAGCATCCCCCGCAGTTCCCGCCGGCGCCGATTTCGCGCGCGGAGAATGTCACGCAGCGGCATGGTCTCACCCGCCAGCTCCGCACACACGGCGCGACACAGGAAGGTGTTATTGTGGAAGACGCGGATTTCCGCCATGTCCCTGGGATCGATCCGGAGGGTCACGGTTTCCCCCACGTAGGACGCCAGCGTGGTCGAGAGGTAGCGGAGCCGCTGGAAGTGAATGCCATCGGGCCGCACGTGCCGCGCCTGCGCCACCTGAATCAGCAGCAGATCCAGTTGCTCCAGCGAGTCCGGCATGCGCGGAAGAAAGCCGTTGGCTTCCCAGCGCTCGACGGGGGGCATCTTCGTGTCGGCATGGTCGCGCCGGTGATAGATGTCGAGGAGGAACGTGCGGAACTTCGCCTCGAACGCCGCCATCGTCAACGTTGGGGTGCCTCGCATCCCGCGGCCCACTGGCGCGTAGCCCTCCAGCTCGCACAGGAACATCTCGTTCACCGTGCAGAAGAAGCGTTCGATCCGCCCACGCCCTCTCGGCTTGCCTGGGATGGAGAAGACCAGTCGGATGTTCAAATCCGCGCTCACCTGTTCCAGGTGTCGAGACCTGAAGTCGCGCCCGTTGTCGGTGTAGAGGACATCGGGGATGCCGCACACACGCCAGCGCGAATCGTCCTTGCGCCACATCGCCTCGCGAAGCGCGAGCGACGTGTGCAGGGCGGACGGTGCTTCGAACGAGAGAAAGTAGCCCGCCACGGCGCGGCTGTGGTCGTCGATGACCGTGGTGAGCCACGGCTTGGCGGGGGGACCATCCGGGCG
>JAYRIO010000092.1:0-5945 GCA_041906745.1 Patescibacteria group bacterium | reverse complement strand
CCGGCGATGAACGATGCCCATGGCAGCGGCCTGCACGACACCGGTTCGCCGCTCGAGATGCCGATGGACGTCGCCATCCCGCACCAGCCCGAAGAGCCGCAGCAAGAAAACCCGACCTCCATCCTGTAACAGACAGCCCAAGCACCCGACACCACACGCCGCGCCTGCGGCGTGTTGGATTTCTGCGATACTATCCGTATGACATTCACTGTCCTCACCCTATTTCCCGACATGGTCGCGCCCTACCTCACGCAGTCGATCATCGGCCGGGCCGTCCGTGACGGCCACGTGTCGATCCAGATCCGCAACCTGCGCGATTGGACGACCGACGTACACAAAACCGTGGACGACAGTCCGTACGGCGGCGGCGCCGGCATGGTGCTCAAGGTCGACGTGGTCGATAGAGCGTTAGCCGAACTCCGCACGCCCGGCTCACGCGTCATCCTCCTGACACCCCAAGGGGACCGGTTCGTGCAGGCCCATGCCGAGCAGCTGGCCGCCACGCAGCAGGACATCATCCTGGTCGCCGGCCACTACGAAGGCTTCGACGAACGGATCCGGCTCCTGGTGGACGAACAGCTGTCGGTCGGCGATTTCGTGCTCACGGGCGGCGAGCTGCCAGCCGCGGTCGTGGTTGATGCGGTCACCCGCTTGCTGCCAGGCGTGCTAGGTGACGATGCGTCCAGCCACGAGGAATCCTTCTCACTCAAAGATGAGGCGGGCAACCGCTTACTCGAGTACCCGCACTACACGCGGCCGGAACGGTACGTACCTATCAGCAAAGAACTTGGCGAGCTGGCAGTGCCGGATATCCTGTTGTCAGGCAACCACGCTGCCATCGACGCCTGGCGAAAGAACCAGTCCGCCCAACGGTCGTCGCAACGCTAGAACTGCTTGCCGCGCTTGGCAAAGTGGAAGAAGTGCAGCGCCAGCATGAGGCTGCACGCCGCCGCGAAGTAGCACCAGACCGAAGCCAGGGCGAACGGGTACGCTGCCCACGCAGCGGCTGCGCCAAGGAATACCGCGATCCCCATCGCCCGGATGTAGCCAAGGCTCGACGCTACCAGCGCAGCGGATACGCCAAGCATGTACAAGAGACCGACGTACCATGGCATGGCGACTTGGTACTGCAAGCAGCCCTGGTCGAGCACCACGCCCACCCCGTGTTGCAGCATGGTCGCCGCGAAGAACCCGGCCGCCGCCAGGCCGGCCACGAAACACCAGCTCATGAACCGACGGCGACGCGCGTCCGGTTCGGCCGTGAGCGCGGTCAGCGGCGCGTAGATCGGCCAGAAGATGAAGGCGAAGCCGCTGAACACCGCTACCGCCAGCTGTTTGACTGGTCCGGTGTCGTACAGGTAGAGCCAGACAATCCCTTCGGCAAACTGCTGGGCGGCAAAGAACAACGGCGCGGCTGCCGCCGGCAGCTCCCGCTTCGGAACCCGCTTGGACAAGACCGCCGTACCCGCGATCGCAAGCGTGCCACTGACCACGAAGCTGGCGGACGGTGAAAAACACATGCGTCCATGGTAGCACAGCGCCAGGCTCCGATGAATTGACATCTGCACCTGCAACAGGTACGATTCTGCGCATCGGAGGATCACTTTCATGCGAGACGAGGCAATGAATGAGCTGTTGGCCCGCGTCCAACGCGAGCTGACGTGCCCAGTATGCAAGCGGTCGTTCGACATCAATGAAATTCGGGTACGCGGCGCGATCGACAACCATGTCCTCGTGCAGGCAAGCTGCCAGCGCAACCATCATCCGTCCCTTGTCCTGTACGTGGCCGGCAATCACGACCACCAGGGCAACGACAACGGCATGACCAGCGACGACGTCCTCGACCTTCATCAACAGCTCAAACAGTTTAACGGCGACTTCCGGACCATGTTCAAGTCGCTAGGGGAACAACAGCCATGACAGACGCACTCAACCTTACTGCCCGCCTGCGCACCGCTACGGAAAAGCCGCAGCCCTTGCGCCGTGCCGGCGAACTGCCCGCGATCGTCTACGGCTTCGGCATCGACAACTCGCCGATCACCGTCGACCGCAAGAACTTCTGGAAGGTCTACTCGGCAGCCGGCGGCAACACGCTGATCGACCTTGCCATCGACGGCGGCAAGACGGTCAAAGTACTTATCCAAGACGTCCAGCTCGACCCGATCCGCGACGAGCCGATCCACGCCGATTTTTACGCCGTGAACCTGAAGGAAACCGTCCAGACCGAGATCCCATTGAACTTCATTGGCGACTCGCCGGCCGTGGTCGACCTGGAAGGCAGCTTGGTGACCAACAAGACCGAAGTCGAGGTCAAGGCGCTCCCGACCGACCTCATTAGCGAGATCGACGTCGATATCAGCGTCCTCAAGACGTTCGAGGACATCATCCGGGTCAGCGACCTGAAGGTCCCGTCGACGATCGAGATCCTCGATGATCCTGAAGACGTCGTCGCGCTCGTCAACGAACCGAAGAGCGACGAAGAGCTCCAGGCCGAACTGACCGAAGACACCGCCGCCGAAGCCGCCGCCATCGAAGAGCTGGGCAAGGACAAGACACCGGCCGAGGGTGAAGCTGCCGAAGGCGACGAATCCGCACCGGCTGAAGATACGAAGGAAGAGTAACGATTAGTTCTCGTACACCAAAAGAGACCTCCGTTCGGAGGTCTCTTTGTTTTTTTTGTCTTAGCGTGCCAGGTGGTGGGGTCGTAGGGGTAGGAGGGCGGGCTTCGCAACTCCGAGCCCTCCTACCCCTACAAAGATTCTCGCACCCTATCGCAGCGGATTCGGCTCGGCGTGCATCCGCTTAAGCAGATCCTCGACCGAACTGACACCCTCGTCGCCTTTATCGCGCGACCTGACCGCCACGCCACCGGACTCCACCTCGGCATCGCCGACAATCAGCAGGTACGGCACGCGCTCGGTCTGGCCGGCGCGGATCTTCTTGCCCACACTCTCCTGCCGGTCATCCAACTCGACTCGGTAGCCGGCCTCAGCCAAGCGAGCCACGACAGACTGGGCGTAGTCGTTGTGCCGGTCGGCAATCGGCAGCACCTTTACCTGCACCGGTGCCAGCCACAATGGGAACTTGCCGGCGTAGTGCTCGATGAGGAACGCGCCGAACCGCTCGTGCGTCCCCAACGGCGCACGATGGATCACATACACCTTCTTCTTGCCACCGTCGGAGTCCGCGTACTCCAACCCAAACCGGTCACCGGCCGCAAAGTCGAGCTGGTTGGTGGCAATCGTCTCCTCGCGCCCACCCACGAACCGCACCTGGAAGTCGATCTTCGGGCCGTAGAATGCCGCCTCGCCAGTGGCCTCACGGTATTCCAACCCGGACTGCTGCATCACGCGCCGGATCGCGTTTTCCGAAAACTCCCACATCTCGGGCTCGTCGATGTACTTCTTCTTGTTCTTCGGGTCATGGAGCGACAGTCGCATGTAGTAGTCTTTGATGCCGAACAGATCGATGTAGAACTTGTGCAGCTCCATCACTTTAAGGAACTCGTCTTCGATCTGGTCCTCGCGGCAGTAGATGTGCGCGTCGTTCATCGACAACATTCGCACCCGGAGCAAACCGGCCAAGGTGCCGGACAGTTCATGCCGGTAGACCGTGCCGTACTCGGCGTAGCGGATCGGCAGCTCGCGGTAGCTGTGCGGGGTCTGCCGGAACACCAAGTGGGTCATTGGGCAGTTCATGGCCTTGAGGTAGTAGTTGCCGTCGTCCAGCTTCATAGCCGGGTACATCGTGTCGGCGTAGTACGGCAGGTGGCCCGAGGTTTCAAACAGTTCCTGCTTAGCTAGGTGGGGCGTGACCAACCGCTGGTAGCCCTGCTCGGTCTCTTTCTTCCGCGCCATCTGCTCGATGAGATCGCGGAAGATCGTGCCCTTCGGCAGCCAGACCGGCAGGCCCGGGCCAATGAGCGGATCGAAGGTAAACAAACCTAATTCCTTGCCGATCTTGCGGTGGTCGCGCGCCTTGGCTTCTTCGAGTTCAGCCAGGTAGGCATCCAATTGCTCCTGGGTCGGCCAGCAGGTGCCGTAGATCCGCTGCAGCTGGGCGTTGTCGGAGTTGCCGCGCCAGTACGCACCGGCAATCGAGAGCAACTTGAAGGGGCCGATGTCCTTCGTGGATTCCACGTGACCGCCGCGACAGAGGTCGACGAAGGCACCGGTGGTGTAAAAGCTCACCGAGTCGACAGCCGGCAATTCCGTGGCCTGCTCGGCTTCGGCATCGGCAACGGCCGTACTACCGGTCTGCTCGATCTGTTCAATGAGCTCGCCCTTGTACGGTTGCTTCATGTCCTTGGCGCGCTTCTTCGCCTCGGCAATCGGCAAGTCCTCGCGGTCGTACCCGTGGCCCTCCGCTGCGATCTCTTTCATTTTCGCCTCGATCTTCGCCAAGTCTTCTTCCTGGATCCGCTCCTTTAAATCGAAGTCGTAGTAGAAGCCGTTTTCGATCACCGGGCCGACGCCCAATTTTACATCCGGCCACAGCTGCTGCACCGCGGCAGCCAACAAGTGCGCCGCGCTGTGCCGCATCTTATAGAGTTCATCGTGCTGATCGTGCGATTCCATATCTGCTCCTTTCAAACAAAAACGAGACCATTACTGGTCTCGGGCTCCGAGATATCGGAGGGTTCCACCCGAGTTATCCGATTGCCCGGATCACTCTCATACCAATGCGCCGGTATGCCGCGGTACACTCGGGAGTTGGTAGCTCCGTCGCTGTGTATTGAAAGTCTACAGGAAAAAACAGGCAAAAGAAAAGGGCGAGATAATCTCGCCCAAATTTCATTTTGTTTTATTTTGTAAGCCAGCGTACATTTCCGATCCTCCAAACCCCCGAATCCCTTCGGCCTTTAGCTTTCCTTTGAATCCAGTCGTTTGCCTGAGCAACCGCATCGTCCCTGCTACTAGCCCGCAAACGCATAGCCATGGATTCCAAGACTCGCTCGCGCTTTTCGAGCAGACCGTTCTTGTAAGATTCAACTCTTTTGAGTTCGACCTCAACATTTGCAGAGACTTGAGGTTCAGACCAGTCGAGCTTTGACCAAAGCTGGAATTTTGAAGCCAGCATATGTAAGAACTTGTCGTAATTGCGAATCTCGTTCTCGATGTCGAACGAGATTCTATAGGTGAATTTATCGCGCCAGAGCCGAAGACCCGCGCTGCAATATATAGTTGAAGAATAGGTCGTAAGCTCACAGAGGCCACATAGGCAGCTCATCAGCCAGATTGGAAAATACCTCAACTCGCTGAAGCGACAATATCTGCAAATCTCACGCTCAATTCCTCTACTATACGACTCGAGCCTGATTTCATCGTCTCTAACGAATCCAAAATCCGCATCGATTTCCAGATGTTCTGTGAAGATCGACGTTGAATCGAGATCTAGAGGCAACGCAGTGTGTAGGTAGATAGAAATGCGATATTCATCCAAGTCGTCTTCTCTACCCACGTCTTTTCCCTTCCAAACGTCAATGGGATTGCATGGAACCCAAGCGTCCGAAGCAAGATAATTACGCTCGAGACAGGCCCAATCCAGCTCTCCGATTCCTTTTACTCTAGCCATTTCATTCTCCACCGCACCGATTACTCAGCGGGTACGTATGTTCGACGCCTCGCCAGGCCATGTTCTGTTGTTAAACAACGAAACAAACTATCAGATTTGACAGTAATAGTCAAGATTGCGACAAACGGTGGAGGTGAGGAGGGAACAATGCGGCAGTATCTGGATGCGCTCCGGCACATTCTGGAGCACGGCATCGATAAGCCGAACCGGACTGGGATCGATACCAGGGGCGTGTTTGGGATGCAGATGCGGTACGACTTGTCGCAGGGCTTTCCGGCCACGACCACGAAGAAGCTGGCGATGAAATCGGTGACGGCCGAGCTACTGTGGTTCATCAAGGGCTCGTCGGACAACAACGAGCTCGAGGCGTT
>JAYRIO010000091.1:0-2160 GCA_041906745.1 Patescibacteria group bacterium | reverse complement strand
GTTGCCCGACGGGTCCTGGATCGTCGGTGTCGCCCGGAAACGGTAACTGCCCGGACCGAGCGTGCCTTCGTTGATCCGCAGCGATACCCCAGTACCGCTGAAGGCGGTCTGCCGCAAGGTATAGAGGACATCGTCGGCCGTGTCGAAGAGTGTGTCCGCTCCGGCTTCGCGCAGGTCGAACGCGTTCGCGGTATTCGCCGGGTACGGGTCGAGCCGGTCGGGCAAGCCGTCGGCATCGCCGTCCGGCCCGGCGTCGGCAATCTCGATCACGCCCCAGCCGCTATTGCCCAACCCGGTATTGCTGGTGTTGTACCAGAGTCCGTCCCAGCCCAGATAGCTGTATGGGTAATTGCCGTAGTAGACGTCCGGCTGGCCCGATCCCCAGTTGGTGTAGCTCACCGGCTCGCCGCTTGCCCATTGCGTCCCCTGCTGGCCCGTCCAGTTCATTCCCAGCCAGAAGTACCACCCACCCCAGCCGCCGAAGGTTTCGCTCACCCACGCCTGTTCGGCGGCGTCGTTGATCGTCACCAGGTGGCCGCCGAGGCGCTGCGCTTCAGCTTCGGCTTCGCTCCAGCTCATCGAACGCGGAGTCAGCGTATAGGTGTGCCCACCGTAGTGCCAGACGCCCTGGCTGCCCAACACCGTCGTGGGGTCGAGCGCTTCGCTGAAAGTGAGGCCGAGCGTCGGACCGACCAGGTCGTGCGCTTCGGGTTGGGTGAACTTGTACTGCGTCAGTTCGGCCTGGGCGTTCGCTCCGCTGGTCCCGTCGCCAAACCACAGGTAGCTCGTTCCCGAGGATTTCGACATCGTGCCCCGGGCCACCACCACCCCATCCACCGACAGCGTGTAACTGCC
Source organism: Patescibacteria group bacterium (assembly GCA_041906745.1). Taxonomy (GTDB): domain Bacteria; phylum Patescibacteriota; class UBA1384; order JACPKC01; family JACPKC01; genus JBBUCD01. Next base: position 1,305 of record JAYRIO010000091.1, on the reverse strand, counting down.
TGCGGGGTCGCCCGACACAACATAGTCGTGAAAGACGCTGGTATCAAGGGCGACGGTCGTCTTGGTCGCGCCGCTGAGCTGTACTCCGGTCGGGCTGAAGCCGACGTCGACGTAGTACGTGCCGGTAAACACGGCCAGGCCAAAGCCATAGTGATCCGTGCCGCTGGAACCCTCTTCCTGCAGCAGCCGGCTGCGGAAAGACAGTTCGAACGGCCGGCTGGCGTCCACGACGTTGTCCTGCTGGTAGTACCCGTAATACCCCCCCAAGCCAATCCCGTTCTGACGCAGCGTGCTGCCGTCCGGGGTGAACAAGCCCGTCTCGGGATAGCCGTTGGTGACGTAACGCCAACCCTGCGTGCTCGGCAGCGCGCCCGGGTTCAGCGCGATCTCGGTCGCTGCCGCCGGCAGGCCGGTCATGCCGGTCACCCGCGGCGGCACCGGGTCGTTGAGGTCCACGTCGAGCAGGTATTGGCCGCGCGAGCCCGCACCGCTCGTCGCTTCGACCCGGGCGTAGATCGCCCCGTCCGTGCTCAGCGTGACCCGGGCGTGTCCGTCATTCGCCTCGCCGTCTTCGTCCACCAGCACCGTCCCCGATGCATCCAGCAGGACTACCTTCGGCACCAAGGTGCTGTCGCCCGGCAAGCGCGTGTTCAACTCGACGACGTTGCCGGTGTTGAACAGACCCAGGCTATACACGTCCTCGTCGGTATTGGTTTGCCAGTAGTTCCACTCGGTCGCCATGATCGTGCCGGCCACCGTCGCCGTGCGGTGCGTGCCCGAGGTCGCCAGCGTCAGCGCATTGGCCCCCCCAATGCTGTCGTTGCTGTAGCTCGCGTCATACTCCTGCTGGATGCCGCGTGCGCGCTCAACGTGCAACTCGTAGGCGCCGCGCGACTCACCAGTGTAGTAGCTCTTCGACAGCACCAACGTGTACGTGCCGCTGCTCTGGACCGCGTAGCCGCTGATGAAGGCATCGTAATCCGGTCCGTATCCGCCTCCGTAGCTGTAGCCGTTGTCATAAGCAACATTGCTGCCTGCCGGATCGTAAAGCCACATGGCGGGATAGAGATCGCTCATCGGACTGTCGACGCTGATCGATACCCGATCGCCCTGCTGCAATTCGATCCGCCAGAGATCCAAGTCGCTGTACTCGTAGGCGTTGGCCGGATCGAGCCGGCCCAGCGCCCGGCCGATCGCCAGCCCGCTGCCCGCCGGGTCTTCCTTCAGTTCGAGCAGCGGCGCTTGCGGACCCACGCCGCTGTGCTCGATCTGGTAGCCCGCCGGTGGCGCGACGGTGAAGAAACG
>JAYRIO010000090.1:0-7713 GCA_041906745.1 Patescibacteria group bacterium | reverse complement strand
TCGAGGTCGCCCTTGATCTGGCCCATACCCAGCCGGTACGCGATCGGGGCGTAGATCTCGAGCGTTTCCTGGGCGATCCGCGCACGCTTCTCGGGCCGGAACGAGTCCAGGGTCTGCATGTTGTGGAGCCGGTCGGCCAGCTTGATCAGGATCACGCGGATGTCGGCCGCCATCGCGATGAGCATCTTGCGCAACGATTCCACCTGCCGCTCGAACGCCAGGCGCTTTTCGTCGCGCCGCCCTATGAACCGTGAGACGAACGATGCCGGCTCCTGTAAGCGGACTTTCTTCAGCTTCGTCACGCCGGCGACCAGGTGGCCGACGTCCGGCCCGAACTCCTTGGTGAGTTCCTCGATCGTGACCTCGGTGTCCTCGGGGACGTCGTGCAGGACGCCGGCCGTGAGCGTGGCGGCATCGAGCTGGAGCTTGGTCAGGAAAATCGCGACCGAGAGCGGATGGGTCAGGTACGCTTCCCCGCTCTGGCGCACCGTGCCCTCGTGGTGGCGCTTCGCGAAGGCGACGGCGCGGTCAAGCAGCAGCAGTTCCTCGGCGTCGAGGTACGAGCTGGCCAGGTCGATGAGCTCACGCTGCAGTGCGCGTTCTGGGGACATGGCGTGCCGATGGTTTGGCGGGAGCAGCCGGGCGGAGCGCCTGGACCTTGATGTCCTGTTTCACGGCGGTTACCAAGAGCGCCTGGCTGCGCGGCCCGCGGAGCACGGCGTCGGCCAGCTTGGCGCCGACCTGCTGCTGCACAAGGCGGCGGATATCCCGCGCGCCGGCCCGCGACCGTTCGATCAGGCGGAGCAGGTGCGCCCGTGCCAGGTCGTCAACGGCGATATCGTACCCCTCGGCCTTGCCTTGCTCGATCAGGCGGCCAAGTTCGAGCTGCAGGATGCCGCCGAGCGAGTCGAGCGAGAGCGGGCGGAACGGTACGACCGCGTCGAGCCGGCCTAAGAATTCGGGCCGGAACCGCTCACGGAGCAAGGTGTCGACCGCCGCCTCGGTGCTGGCGGTGCCGCTCTTGGTGGCGAAGCCGATCGGGCCGGCTTCTTGCCAGAGCTGCCCGCCGATATTGCTCGTGAGCACGATCAGGGTGTCGTGGAAGTGGATGACGCGCCCGGTGCCGTCCGTGAGGCGGCCATCCTCCATGAGCTGCAACAGGACGTGGAACACGTCCGGATGCGCCTTCTCGATCTCGTCGAACAGGATGACCTGGTGGGGGCGCCGTCGGACAGTTTCCAGGAGGCGGCTCGGTTCGTTGTAGCCGACGTAGCCCGGGGGCGCGCCGAGCAGTCGGGCAACTTGGTGCCGTTCCATGAACTCGCTCATATCGAGCTTGGTGATCGCGCTCGGCGACCCGAAGACGGTATCGGCCAGGACGCGGGCCAGCTCGGTCTTGCCGACGCCGGTCGGGCCGACGAACAGGAAGACGCCCAGCGGCCGGGCCGGGTGCTTGAACCCGCTCTTGGCGCGGCGCACGATCTGGCTGACCGTTTCGATCGCCTGCGGCTGTCCCACGATCCGGCCGGCCAGCGCCTCGTCGAGCCGTAGCAGGGCGCGGCGGTGCATGAGCGAGAGCTTGGTGACCGGGATGTTCGTCCAGCGGCTGACGATGGCGCGCAGGTGCTCGCCGGTCAGGGTCTGGTCGTAGCTTGCTTTGGCCGTGCGGCCGTCGCGCTTGTCACGCAGCTTCTTGATCTTGAGCTGGAGCTTGAGCGCCTCGTCGCGCAAGTACGCCGCCCGCTCGAAGTGCTCGTGGCGCATCTCGTATTCTTTTTGGTTGAGGAGCGCCTTGAGCTCCCGTTCCAGCGCGTGCACGGACTGCTGGGCTGTGGCGCGGGCGGCTGGCGACCGCTTGGCGCGGACCGAGGCGGCAGCCTCGTCGATGAGGTCGATCGCTTTGTCGGGGAACTGGCGGTCGTGCAGGTAGCGGCCTGCAAGCTGCACGGCGTCCTCGACCACCTCGGTCGGGATCGATACCTGGTGGAACCGCTCGTAGCGGTCGCGGATGCCCAGCAGGATCTGGACGGTTTCCTCGGGGCTGGGCTCCTGGACAATCACCGGCTGGAACCGGCGCTCCAGCGCGGCATCGCGCTCAATGTGCTTTTTGTACTCGGCCGTGGTCGTCGCCCCGATCACGCGCTGCGATCCTTTGGCCAGCAAGGGCTTGAGGATATTGGCCGCGTCGAGCGCCCCTTCCGCGCTGCCGGCGCCGATGAGCGTATGGATCTCGTCGATGAAGACGATCACGTGCTCGGCAGTCTCGAGTTCGGCGATCATGCGCCGCAGCCGCTCTTCGAACTGGCCGCGGTACATCGTGCCGGCGACCAGATTGCTCAGTTCAAGGCTGACGAGGCGCGTGTCCTGCAGGTAGTGCGGGACGCTCCCCTTGGCGATCGCCGCCGCCAGTCCCTCGATGATCGCCGTTTTGCCGGTACCCGGCTCGCCGATCAGGATCGGATTGTTCTTCGCCTTACGGCCCAGGATATGGGTGATCCGCTCAAGCTCATCCGTCCGTCCCACCAGCGGCTCGAGCTTGTCGTCGCGCGCCAAGGCGGTCAGGTCAGTCGTGAGTTCGTCGAGGATCGGCGTCGTGCTGTCGAGGTCGTCATCGTCCTCGTCGTGGTCGTGCGGGTCGCTGGCGTCGGCCGTATCGCCCCGCCCAGGCAACGGTTGACCGCCGATCACGCCCAGGATTTCGATCTCGTGTCCGCCGCCCAGCTGCTCGGCGTCGTCGTAGAGCGCCCGCTCCAGCGTTTTGCGGACAGTCTTGGGATCGATACCTAGCTGGTGGAAGAGGTGGTGGGCGCGGCAGCCGGTATCGGTCGCCAGGGCCCAGAGCAGATGTTCGGGGGTGATTGTGGCGGAGCCGGCGGTGGCCGCTTGGAGCGCCGCCCGTTCAAGAACCGACTTGGCTTCAGGCGCCATCGTGCCGCGCGGCAACGGTTTGCCCGGCTCGACATTGAGGACCAGGCGGATCTGGTCGAGTGTCACGGGCAGTTTCCGTAAGACGCCGTAGGCGACCGAGTCCGGCGTGACGGTGAGCGCAATGAGCAGGTGTTCCGAGCCCAGGCCGGTGTTGAGGGTTTCGGCGTACCGCTGGGCCGCGACTAAAATCGCCCGCGCTTGGGGCGAGAACTTGGCGAAGCTTTCGAACGGCATCTCGCCCATGCGCCAGTCTACTCCTCGTCGGCCGGGGGCTGCTCGCTCGGTGTGTCGTCGGTTGGCGCCGCGTCCGGCTGGCTGTCTATGGTATCGGCCGTACCGGTATCAGCCGGCGCTGCGTCGGCCTCGGCGGCGTTCTGGTCGGCCTGCTTGGGCAGTTCGTCCTTGACGATGTCCAGGTTCCAGCCGGTTAGCTTACTGGCTAGCCGGACGTTCTGGCCGCTGCGGCCGATCGCCAAGGAGACTTGGTCGTCGGGCACGTGGATCTTGGCGGTGCGGGTGGCCTCGTCGAGCGTGATCGAGTCGACCTTGGCCGGCGACAGCGCATTGCCGATGAGCTGCATCGGGTCGGTGTCCCACAAGATGATGTCGATCTTTTCGTCATTCAGCTCGGACAGCACGGCTTGGACGCGGATGCCGCGTTGGCCGACGCACGAGCCGACTGGATCCAGGCCATCCTGGTGGGCCGAGACCGCGATCTTGGTGCGCGAGCCGGGCTCGCGGGCGATCGCTTCGATCGTGACGGTGCCGCTCTGGATCTCCGGGACCTCTTGCGTGAACAAACCGCGGATCACGTCCGGATGGGTGCGGGACACCAAGACCTTGGGTCCCCGGTTCGTCTCTTCGACGCCGCGGACGTAGAACTTGAGCCGCTGGCCGGTGTAGTAGCGCTCGTTCGGCACCTGGTCGTGCGGCAGCATGACCGCGTTCATACGGCCGATGTTGATGATGACGTCCTTGCCTTCGATCTGCTGGACCGTGCCGCTGACGATCTGCCCTTCCTTGTCCTTGAATTCCTGGTACAGCATCGTCCGCTCGGCTTCCGCGATCCGCTGGATAATCACCTGCTTGGCCGTTTGGGCGGCGATCCGGCCAAAATCGGCGTGCTCGGGCAGCGGGATCACGACCTCGCCGCCCACCTCGGCGTTCTTGTCGAGCTTCTTCGCCTCGGTCTCGGTCAGCTGCCGCTCCGGCTCCTCGATCTCGGCATCCTCGGCAACGACGTCATACACCTGGAACATCTTGGTTTTTCCCAGGTCCTCGGCGTTCAGTTCGGCCCGGATGACCTGGCCCGGCTTGCCGTAATCCTTGCGGTAGGCGGCGGCCAAGGCTGCCTCGACCGTTTGGATGACGGTTTCCACGGGAAGTCCCCGTTCTTCGGAAAGTTGCTCGAGCGCTGCCATGAATGGTGATGATGCCATAGGTGTCCTTTTGCTCCCTTTATACCTTGTTTCAACGCGTCTGTCGACGCAGAATCCCGCTCGTGTGGTACCAAAAAACCAGCCAACAATCGTTGTCTGGTCTCGCTTGGCAAGCCTACCAGGGATTCGCCCGTCCGTCAATCAAACACGGATTGGAAGGTCTGCCACGGAAAGACGACGGTCGCGGTCAGGATCCGCGGCAGACGCCAGGGCTGCGTCGCCACTCTCCAGAGCCATTCCAACCCGAGTTGCTGGAAGAGTTTCGGCGCTCGCCGAGCACGGCCGGTCAGAAAATTGAATGACCCGCCGACACCCATCATCACGGGAACCCCAAGCGCTTGTTTGTGTGTCGCGATGAACAGGTCTTGCTTCGGAGCGCCGAACGCTACGAAGAGGATGTCTGGCTTGGCGCGCTTGATTCGTCCGACCAGCGTGGCGACGGCCGCATCATCCGGCACACTGCCCTTAGGCAGCCCCTCTTCGGCGCCAACAATCCGCAGCCCGGGATACTGCGTGCGCAGTACCGCGGCGGCCTCGGCGGCGACACCTGGATCCTCGCCAAGCAGGTAGAGCCCCCAGCCGTTGGCCGCTGCCTGCTGGCTTAGCGCCTCGACAAGGTCGATGCCTGGTACGGTTTCTGGAATTGGCCGCCGCGTGGGTGCAAGCTGCAGTGCCAGGCTGATGCCCACCGAGATGCCCTGGAAGAATCCGACGATGGCGGCCAGTGGCTGCCAGGTTGGTCGCGGGAGCGCGAGGAACGTGGCGGCTCCCCGGATGCCGGCGCCGTCGGCCACGTTGAGGTCGGTGGCCTGTAGGACGCGCCGGAACGCAGGTTGCCGGCAGGCGGCGACGATGAATTCAGGGTTGACGGTCGCGATCTGGTGCGGCGTGCCGGCGCGGATAAATGCGGACGCTTGCGCAAGCGCCTCTTGGCGGGTGACCGGATCGATCGGAATCGACAGGATCTGGACCCGTTTGCTTACCATGATCCCCCACCGCCTCCGCCGAAGCCGCCCCCGCTCCCACCCGAAAAACCGCTGCCGCCGGAGCTGGCAGTGGTGATGCCCGACAGGCTGCTGGCCAGGTTGCCGCTCAGGCCGTTGGCAAAATTGACCGTTGACCAGTTGCTGCCGTAGTACCCGCTGTACCAACTCGGCGCCTCGGTGGCGATATCCTTGAACGCCTTGGCCCACAAGCCGGCGACGCCGAAGGCGATGGCGTAGGGCAGGAACTTCTCGAACAGCCGCTCTTTCTCGGCGAATTCCATGCGGTACCGCTCGGCAGTTTTGAGGTAGAGCTCAAACCCTTGGATCTGCTCTTTCTTGTCGACGCCGGATGGCGTCCGTTTTGGCATGAACGGGGCGGCGGCAGCAACGATGAGGCCGCTCGCAAACCCGGCGAACGTGCCGACGAAGCCAAGGACGCCGGCAAGGCTGACTGCGCCGACCATGAGCACGACGCCCGCGACCAAGTACAGCGCGCGGACTGTGTCCGGATTGCTCACGAAGTAGCCGCGCTTGGCCAGACCTGACAGCGTTTCGGTCCTGAGTGCGGTTTTGGCGGCAACGAGCTGCGTGTCGTGTTGGATATCCCGCAGTCTGACCGTGTCGCCCGACGAGAAGAGCCGGGCAAACAGCTTGGTTTCGGCCGGGCTTCCCTGAGCAAGCGCACGCTGCTTGGTGAGTTCGTACGCGCCCTTGGTCGGCTCCTGGATCGTCAGGAAGCCGTCCACCGCCCACCTGATGATGAGCGCGGTGAGCGCCCGGTCGTCGAACCCCTCGGAGCGGAGAGCGGCGACATCAAGGAGCGTCAGGTCTTTCGGGGCGGCGAATTCCGGCACGATCGTGCCGCGGCCGTGCGGATCGCGGCCCGCGACGACGAAGCGCCAGACCACAAACCCCAAGACGAGCAGCGGGATGCCGAGCGGCCAGTTGTCGGCCAGGAACCACCGCAGCTTCGTGGCGGCGCTCGGCAGGGTCACGAGTCCGGGCGGCCAGCTGGCCACGATCGTCAACCCTTCGTTCGCCGCTAACTGCCGGTCGGCGGCGTAGGCGAAGCCTGCTGTGCCGTCAGCCTGTGCCAGGGTCTGGATCGTGCTGCCGGCAATGCCTTCGTACGCCACCTGCCGCGTGCGGCCAGGCTCAACCGGTTGCGGCAAGGTGACCGTAGCCGTTGCCTTGTCGATGGTGGTGTCCCACCCGTTGCCTGTGACGTTCCAGTACAGCTCGACCGTGTCATTGACGGCATTGAGCGCATTGGCGACGTGGTACCGGATCGTATAGGCGTGCGGCCCGCTCACCAGTTGGTTCGCGTCACCGATTTTGACGGTCAGGTCGTTGAACGACCGCGACACCGTCGCCGGGTCGGTATCAACCCGGATATCACTCACGCGGATGGAGCGGGCGACGCCATTGCCAGCATCGTACCGGGTGGGAATCGTGCGAAAGATGCCGTGCCGCTCGTTGGTGCCGAAGTCCACGCCGATCTGCTCGGTCACGTCGAGGCTTGCATCCGCGTTGACCCGGATGTCGTCGTGGAACGAGGTGATCGTGAAGGCCTCGTCGGCCTGCGCCGACCTGGGACTGCCAAGCAGCGACAGGCCGACGGCGAGCCCGAGCCAGGTAGCGAGATGGCGCCTACTTGTGGTCAACGATGCTCACTTTCGTCATGGTGTCCCCTTTGCGGAGCTGGTCGACCGCATCCATGCCGCTCGTGACCGTGCCGAAGATCGTGTAGGCCGGCGGCAGTGGCGTATCCTTGAGCATGATGAAGAACTGGCTCCCGTTCGTATTCGGGCCGGCGTTCGCCATGGCGACGATGCCCCGGCTGTACGGCTTGGTGACCGGCTCGTCAGCGAACTTGTAGCCTGGTCCGCCGGTACCGTTGCCGAGCGGATCGCCGCCCTGGATGACGAAGCCCGGTTCGTAGCGGTGGAAGGTCAGGCCGTCGTAAAACGCATGGTTAGCGAGGAACACGAAGTTGCTGACGGTGAGCGGGGCGTCGTCGGCGTACAGCTCGACGGTGACCGTCCCCTTGGACGTTTCAATCACTGCATCCTTCTGTTTGATCTGGTCGTCGGGCAGCATGCCTGGCGCGCTGTCGAACTGCCTGGTCGATTGGGCACCCATCACGTTCTCCTTTGCTGGTTGTTGGTTGGTAGCGGTCGGTTTCGCCTGGCAGCCTGTTAGTGCCAGCGAGACGGCGAGGCCGCCGGCCATCTTGAGGAACATCGAACGGTTCATTCCGTACCTCCAGCCATAAACTGCAAACGCTGATACACGGCGCGGGTCAGTTCGACGTCCCGTTTGCAGTACGAGTAGATGTCGTCTTGCCGCCCTGCACGGTA
>JAYRIO010000089.1:0-4630 GCA_041906745.1 Patescibacteria group bacterium | reverse complement strand
TCTACGCTCGTCAACCACGCTCGCTCTCCTTTCGGACGGCGGTTCGATTCCGCCCGGGTCCACCAACTAAGCCAAAGAAGCTGCCACCGGCAGTTTTTTTGTTTGCTAGGCTGGATGCATGCTTGTCGTCGCATCATTGCTCCTGCTCGGCACTGCGTTCACGACACTGTTCGTTGCGCTCAGCCATGCAGCGTCGGCACTGGGAGGAGCGCAGCAGGTGGCGACGCCGCATGAGGCGATCAAGACGATCCTGGATACAGGCGCCGTGAGTGATGGTACGCGGTTCGTGGAGCTTGGCTACGGCGCCGGAACAGTATTGGCTAGCGCGGCGGAGCGCGGCGCAACAGTGGGCGGTATCGATATCTCGCCGCTTGCCTACTTGCTTGCCCGCTGGCGATTACGAGGCTTCCGATCAGCAGGGATCGCGGTCGGCAACATGTTTTCGTACGACCTGCACGCAACCGACATCGTTTACTGCTATCTTTTGCCACCACTCCTCAAGCGGCTTGAACCGAAATTCCAAACCGAACTCAAACCGGGATCGCGCGTGGTGTCGTACGCCTTCCCGCTGCCAACGAAGCAACCAGCGAAAATCATCCCTCGCACGAACGGCCTGGGTCGGATCTTCTTGTACACATACTGACGTGTTGACGCGATACGTAGCCGCTATGCTACGGTCGAGTCGTAAGAATTCGCGCTAGGGTCTCTGTATCACGTTTGGGGAAGTCCGGTGAAATCCCGGCACTGTGCCGCAACTGTAATGGTCCTACCAAGGACACGAGTCAGGTTACCAGCCCTAGTATTCATCCCGGCTTGCCGGGCCTTCCGCAGCAGAAGGAACACTATAGGACTACCTATATATACCCCTTCTCTGCGCGAGGAGGGGTTTTATGGTTGCGACACCACAACCGGACATAGAGACAGAGCTGTTTGCTGCACCAATCGAACAGTCCGAACTGCTCGATACGCCGGAGCATGGCCGCGAGATCTTCCTTGCGCCCGAAATCCCCCGGCCGATCGAGGCCGCGCTGGAACTACTACGGCGCTACCGGACCGACACCGAACCCGACGACCAGGATGAACCCGACCCAGCGTGGCCGATCACCCATTACCTGATGGCTGGTGAGGATGGTGAGCCGCGGCTGTACGAGGCAACGCTGACGGAAGAGAGCCAGCACGAGTCGCTTGAAACAGCGGCCAGCGCAAGCGACCCGGATATCCGCGCATTGCTCCTTGTGGAACTGGCGGTACCCGAAGTTGAGGATGCAGCACTTGCTTCGGCAGCCGAATCGTTGGCCCGATACGGCGTGGCGCTGGAGACGCAGCATGACGAAAACGCCGCGCTGCCCTCAATCCACCTGCTCGCACTTGATGCCGACCGGCGGACCGTTCGGCGTCTACAGCTCCCGCCGATCGCGCTGCCAGGGGACGATGCTGAAGTTGATCACGGGATAACGGAAGAAGTAGCTGAGTCCATGCCAAGCGAGACGCCCGTTGATGCAACAGTTGCTGATCCGACATTGGAAACTGAATCGATCGAATACGCAACGCCAGAAGATGCTGAGGAGGAGCGCAGCAAGGAATACGCGTATACACTGCAGCTGATGCGGGCGGAAACCGGTTTCGAATTTTGGATGAATGGCCAGCCAATGAACATCGACCATGCCGACCCACGAATCCAAGAGGCCATCGCGTCGTTACGGGAATCGGGAACGGCGATCACGACCGACGAAGAGTGCGGGTTCCGTACAACGGTTGAATATCGGGCAGTGGGCAATCCTTCGATGCTCGAGGTCGGCCAAGCTATTGATATTGAAGTGATCTCGACGTCGGTTCCAGTCGAAGAGCCACGCGTCGAGATATCGGACGATGATGATTCCGTTCTCTACGACGAAGATGATGACGATGAGGAAAGCATTCCCGCAACGACAGTGGCGCCGTTCATGGCAGCCGCCGAGCCGGTGTTGCCAGAGCCGACGACGCCAGTGCCGGAAGCCGACCTGTCGGTTTGGCTGTCGTTTCTTGGCGACGGTGCGGAGATGGCAATGAGCACGCCAGCCATACAAGAACCAGCCCAGATTGCGGCGGGCGTTGTTCGTCCGCACCCCGTTCGCCAAGAGCGGGCGGCTGGCACGTTCGCAATACCGAGCAGTGCTGTCTCGACCGAGCAACCGGCAAGAGCGAGTCTCCACCTGGAATCAGAGCCAGTGACCGATGATTCTGAAACGGTTGGCGTGATCGAACCAGTAGCCATCCAATCCGTAGTACTGGAAGACCTAGCCGTACGACCGACCGACTCCCAGCTGCTCAAACCACAGGAACTCGAAATCAATCCTGCACAGCCCGCCGACACCACGCCGATTTCTGTTCGTGCCGAGGCCGGTCACGTATTCCGAGTCATGCATCAAGCGGAGCAACGACCGAGTCTTGCGCCATTCACTCCCGAGCCAACGCCTCGCGCGGAGCAACCAGCCAATCCTCCTTCCAGCGAGCCGATACTGCGGGAGCTGGACACACCGACGCCACCAAAAACACTGCCTTCACTTGTAACGAATGAATCCACCGCCCAAGTACAGCGGCAGGAGCGAATCGCCAGCACTGTCACAGCACAATCCTCGGCCGAAGTGATTCGGAACGAAGCGGCAATGGTAGCTCGTACTGATATTCGAGCTAGCGTGAAGGCAACCCATCACGAGACCGGACGCACAGCAACCGAACAGCCGGCGACGCAACGCGAAACTACGCAGATCAAACAGTCGTCACGCCGCATGCGCGCACAGCCAGCATCCCGGTCAGACGTCACGAGCGCGGACCGCTCCCACACCGAATCCACGCACAGGGCCCGCACCCAAATAGCTACGGCCGACCGCCAGGAATCTCGAACTGTCCGCGCACAACAAGTCCGGTCCGCACCCGCCAGACAGTCAGCAAGTGCCAGCGACACGGTACGTACCAGCGCTACCACTACAAACGCCGAACGCGCGCAGCACACTCGGCGTTCAACCAAGCAACAGGCGCAGCACCAGGCCATACAACTGCCGACAGGCCAGGCCGAAACCACGCAGTCGGTCTTGCAAGCCGCGCTGGCGCACCTGGATGGATCGGGCACTGACCAGGAGCCACAGCTTCGTCTTGACCAGGCAAGCGACGTCCCGATCCTTCGCGAACAGATCAGGCCGCTGTCACAGCTGACTGACGAGGTGGCCCGGGTGGCTCGGCGGTACTCGTCGCTGCGCGTCCACATCGGCGTCCGCCCACACGCCGTGCTCTTTACGCCGACCAGCAGCGCACCGACCGAGTGGGTCGGCTTCGCCCGCGACATCTTGGCGCTGCCCTACCACCTCACCTTCCAAGAGCAGCGCGGGTTCGCGTACCGGCTGGGGAGCGCCGCATGATCGTTGAGCCGTACTCGGCACCCGCAGCCCTGCCCGCCCTGGCACCGTCCCACGTCCGCGCGCTCGAGCGGGCGATCCGGATCATCGAGGGCGACGTACGTCATCTGGCGATCGAGGCCAAGCCCGGTACCGGACGCCGCACCCTCATCCACCAACTGTTCCAGCTGGCACCGTCGCTCCGACGGCCGCAGCGCCTGTCGCTTGATACCCACGCCTGTATCGCCGGATTGTTCGAGCCCGCCGATACCACGGCATTCTTTGACGAGGTAGGTGTGTTGGGAAAACGGTACCGCCGAGGCCTTCTCCTTCTCAACGAGCCGGAGCCGCTCATGAATACCGGCGATACCACCGAAGAGCGGCGACTCGCCCGCTTCCTCGACCACCTGGTCCGCCACGGCGATCTCCGCTGCGCCTTCCCAGCCACCCCGACGATGGCGCTCCGCATCAGCGCATCCCCAGCGCTGTCCCGCCAGATCGCGGTCGTCCACCTTGAACCGATGACAGACCAGGAGATGGCAGCCGCGTTGGACACGCTCAAGATCCCGCACGCCCGAGAGCTCGCCATGCTCGCGAAGCGGTTCCTGCACCACGAGGCCGCACCCGGCAACATCCTGCGGCTGTGGCGGTCGGCAGAACAGCTTGCCCGGCAGCAATCCGCCGAGCCCGGCCTGGCACATGCCTACCAGCACATCAGCGAGGAACGCGGGCTGCCCGTTGCGGCGGTCAGCGGCAGTGCGTCGCCGGCGCTCCAAACCTTGGCGGTCGACATCAAAACCGAGCTGATCGGACAGGACCACGCGGTCGAGATGGTGGCGAAGACGCTCACCCGCGCCTACGCCGGCTTCCGGAGCGAGACGAAGCCCGTCGCCAGCTTCCTATTCCTTGGGCCGTCGGGCGTCGGCAAGACCGAGCTGGCCAAGATCTTGAGCCGAAGGCTGTACCAAAACCAAGCTTCGTTCCACCGGATCGACATGTCGGAATTCTCCGAATCACATACCGTCCACCGCCTGATCGGGGCGCCGCCAGGCTACGTGGGCTTCGAAGAGGGCGGACAACTTACGAACCCGGTCGACCAGGATCCGTACTCATTGGTGCTGCTCGACGAAATCGAGAAGGCCCATCCCAAGGTCTTTGATATCTTTTTGCAATTGCTCGACGACGGCCGCCTCACGGATGGTCGCGGGAAAACGGTCGACTTTACTCATACGACGATCGTTGCAACAAGTAATATCGGG
>JAYRIO010000088.1:0-4129 GCA_041906745.1 Patescibacteria group bacterium | reverse complement strand
GCCTGAAATAGTAGTGAGAATGGTGAGCGTCGCCTGCCCCGTGTTGACCTCAACGCGAAACATGGCATTGGGTAACGCTTCCGTTACCATGCCCTCAAACTCTATGACGTCTTTTGCCATGTAGTATTTTCAATAACTTGACCGAGTATACGGAAAAGGAATCACCAGGTCAACAGGCGGTGCCAAGAAAAAACGCACACCTGGTGGGGTGTGCGTCGCTCTGACCTTAGGTCAGTTGCAGTTGATCCCTGGCCGAGATCAGCTCGACGGCGATCATTCGGTGCACGTCATCGGGGTCTTTGGTGCCATCAATGGTGAGTACCGGATGGTTGGCCCGAGCCTCGGCGAGCAGTTGCGGGATCCATTGCATCGACCACTCCAGCCGCCGGAAGATCTGTTCTTTTTCGTCGTCGGAACGCTTGCGCCTGAGCAGACGGTCGATTGATACCTGGAACGGTACGTCCAGGTAGATAATGGTCAGCTCGAACTGCCCGATCTCCCTAAGCATCATGACCAGGGCAGGCAGTTGCTTTGGAAACCGAAGGACGCCGTCCAGCAGCAGCCCGCGCGTCAGCTTGGCAGTGCCGCTCAATGACGCCAGGGCCTGGCCAATGACCGGCCGCCAGTCCTGCATCTCGACCTCGTCGCCGTTGCCAAGGCAACGGGCAACTCTGCGGCCCCGTGGGGTCGGCTGCTTCGACTCGGCACGGAACAGGTCTCCGGCGACCACCGTGGGAATGTCCAGGAGTCGTGACAAGAGCGCACCTTGCGTGCCCTTGCCCGAACCCGGGAAACCAACAAGACAAGCCGCCATCGACTTGTCCGATCCACTCTCGCTCTTCAATTGTCTAAGGTCCCTTCCTTACCCACGTTTGCCGTAGGTAGAGCAAGAACTATACGAGCGTTGCGCTAGCGGGTCAAGATCTCGGCGCCGTCGCGGGTGACCAGGATGGTGTCTTCGACGTGGGCGGCGCGGGAACCGTCGGCCGTGGCGATCGTCCAACCGTCCGGAGCGGTCACGACCTTGCCGGTGCCGCGAGTAATCATCGGCTCCAGACAGATCACCATGCCAGCTTGCAGGATCGGTCCGGCTCCCCTGGTGCCAGCGTTCGGGATCGAGGGCGGTTCGTGCAGCTCGCGGCCGATCCCGTGGCCAGTGAGCGAGGTGACATTGCCGAAGCCGGCGGCGTCGATCACGGCCTGGATCGCAGCTTGGACGTCGCCAAGGCGGACGCCGTCGCGGACCGTGTCGATGCCGGCGTCGAGGGCTTGCTGAGCAACGGCCACAAGGCGATCGTCAGCAGGATCGGTGGACTGGAGGACCACGGTTCTCGCTGCGTCAGTGTTCCATCCCTTGTAGCGCACGCCGATATCGATCGAGACGACGTCGCCGGGTTGCAGCGCCGCCTTCCCTGGAATGCCGTGGACGACCTGGTCGTTGACAGACAGGCAAATCGTGGCCGGATAGTCGTTGAACCCCAGGA
This sequence comes from Patescibacteria group bacterium, assembly GCA_041906745.1. Taxonomy (GTDB): domain Bacteria; phylum Patescibacteriota; class UBA1384; order JACPKC01; family JACPKC01; genus JBBUCD01. The sequence continues at coordinate 2,645 of JAYRIO010000088.1, read as the reverse complement.
ATCCCGGCTCGCCGCCAGCCGCGACGATCGTGTCTCGGGCTAGCCGGTCGAGTTCGGTGCCGGTCACGCCCGGCTTGGCGGCTGCGGCCACCACCGCAAGGGCCTGGCGCAACATGGCTCCGGATCGGCGCATCAATTCGATCTCGGCCTCGGATTTCACGAGATTGGTCATTGGACAACGCCCGCGTCGGCCAGCTTCCGCATGATCGTCTGATGGACCTGCTCGATCGGGTGGTCGCCGTCGACCTCGACCACCTCACCCAGGGAGCGGAAATGGTCAAGGATTTCCTTGATCTTGGCCGTGGACCATTCGAGGCGGCGGGCAATGAGCGCCGGCGTATCGTCGACGCGGCCGCGGGCCATCAGCCGCTTCACCGCGTGCTCTTGCGACAGGGTGAGGTAGATGATGAGCGGATCCGGCAAGTGGTAGTCGTGCCGGAACTCGTCGAACTGGCCGAGCTGGTCGGGTGTCCGGAGGAAACCATCAAAAACCATCCCGTGCGCCGCATCGGTGGTCTTGAATACGCGCTCGATCACCGGCCGCCAGAGCTCGGTGGGCAGGTACTCGCCCTTGTCGAGCAGGGCTTTGATCGCCCGGCCGAGCGGCGTATCGAGCTTGGATTCGTCGCGGAACAGCTGGCCGGCCTCGGCCCGAGGGAGGCCGAGCTCCTGGGCGATCCTGACCGACTGCGTCCCCTTGCCGCTGCCTTGCGGCCCAAGGAATACCAGGATGCGCGGGCGGACAAGGCGCATACTACTTGCTCCAGCCGCCGACCGAGGTCGCGGCGCCGTAGGTGGCTTGCTTGCCAGACATGAGTTCGATCGTCATGAGCTTACCGACCGGCACGGCGCTGCTTGCGCCGGTATCACCGACCACTGCTGCCAGCCAGGCGCCGTCGGCGGACACGGCGAGCGAGCGTTCTTTGCCGGGCAGGTCGAACAGCGGTTGCCGCTCGCCGGAATCAACGTGGACCACCCAGGTGGCGGCGTCGTTCTGCTGGGTGTCGCCGTGCGGTTCGAGCACAGCAAGCACGGTGTGGCTGTCGAGCCAGACCAGGTCGGTCACGACTTGGCCGGCGTCGAAGGACGCGACGCGCGTGGGAGTAAGGTTGTTCTTTGCCGTCCAGAGCTCCTGGCTGCTCTCCGGTCCGGCTTGGCCCTTGACGTACGCCAGCGAGTCACCAGTTTGCGACCAGGCCGGCAACGACAGGCCGTGGGCGTCTTGGTCGACAACCGTGCGGTTGCCGCCATCAAGCCCTTCGGACACCAGTGAAAACCCGAAGCTGCGTTCGGCGTTGTCGAACGACACGTAGGATACCGCCGAGCGGGCTGGCCGCAAGGCGCCACCGGCGATGCCGCCGAAGGACGGGTTGAGCGTTGTGACGGCGCCGGAACCGTCGAGCCTGATCGACGCGAGCGATAGCTGGCCGTTGGCGCCAGTGAGTACGGCAATAGCCGCCGCGTCGGCGATCCCGAGTACGGACGTCAGCTTGGACGCCTGGTCGGCATCCACGAACAAGACCGTTTCCTGGCCGCTCGCGTCACGGCGCATCAGCTGCGCGCCGTTACTGACTGTGTTCACATAGAAGACCGGTGGCACAGCCGCAGCCGGTTTCGGCTGGCCGGACGGTGCGGGGACGGGCGTATCGGTAGCTAGTCCGTCGGGTATGAGCGAGGTGTCGGCGCCGCCCTGGGCTGGCGTGGTGGCCGTGCGCTTGGAAAACGCCGAGCCCGCGTAGAGAAGGCCGCCGGCCAGGAGCACTAACAGAAACGCGCCGAACCGAGCGCCGCCGGCCGGTGCCCTAGAACTCATAGCGCCTGGTGGTGAGCTGGGCTCGGATCTGCCGCATCGTATCCAAGATAACGGATACGACGATCAGAATGCCAGTCCCACCCAGGACCAGGGTTTGGATGTTGGTCAGGCTCTGGACGACGAATGGCAGGACCGCGATCGCGGCCAGGAAGAACGCGCCGAGCAGCGTCACGCGGTTGAGTACCTTGGCCAGGTACTCGGCTGTCTCGCGCCCCGGACGCAGGCCCGGGATGAACCCGCCTTGCTTCTGGATGTTCTCGGCGACCTGCTCCGGCTGGAAGACGATGGAGGTGTAAAAGAAGGTGAAGATCACTACCAGGCAGAAATAGGCCACGCCGTAGAACGTATTGTTGGCGAAGAGGTCGGTCACGGTCTGGGCGGCGGTATGGACCCAGGGTGTCTGGACGGTTTCCAGGAAGCGCGCGGCGACGGGCGGGAAGATCATCATCGAGAGCGCGAAGATGATCGGCACGACGCCGGCCATCGTCACCTTGAGCGGTAGGAAGGTGGCGACACCCCCGCTCGCTTGGTTGCCGCGGACCCGACGGGCGTAGGTGATTGGGATCTGGCGTTCGCCTTCGTTCACGAAGACGATGCTGACCGTGACGAGGATGGCGATCAGCGCGAAGATCAGGATGCTGCCGATACCGGACTGGTCGGCCACCTGGAAGGTCTGGGAGACGGCTGATGGAATACCCGACAGGACGCCGAGCGTAATAAGCAGGGACATGCCATTGCCGATCCCGTTTTCGGAAATGAGCTCGCCGATCCAGACCAGCAGCATCGTGCCGGCGGTGACCGTGAGCAGGATCGTGAAGAGGTTCAGGGGCGT
>JAYRIO010000087.1:0-6433 GCA_041906745.1 Patescibacteria group bacterium | reverse complement strand
CGCGGCCGATCGCGTAGTAGACCGGAAACTCGAGCTGGTCGTCCGCAGTCGCCAGATCCAAAAAGAGATCCGAGGTCAGGTGGACGACTTCCTCCACCCGCGCGTCCGGCTTGTCGATCTTGTTGATGACCACGATCGGTTTGAGGCCCAGCTCCAGCGCTTTCTTGAGCACGAACTTGGTCTGCGGCATCGGGCCTTCTTTGGCGTCAATCACCAGCACGACGCCGTCGGCCAGGTTGAGTGTCCGTTCAACCTCGCCGCCGAAATCGGCGTGGCCAGGCGTGTCGACGATGTTGATCTTGTAGCCGTTCCAGGTGACCGAGGTCTGTTTCGCCAGGATCGTGATGCCGCGTTCCCGCTCCTGGTCGTTCGAGTCCATGATGAGCTCCTGGCTCATCGCCGCCTCGTTCTCGCGGAACAACTTGGACTGCTTCAATAAGCCGTCGACGAGCGTGGTCTTGCCGTGGTCGACGTGGGCGATGATGGCGATGTTGCGGATCTTGGTGGCATCAGTCATGTGGGGTACCTCGTTGAACCAAAGGAGTATACCGCGATACTATCCCTCCTGTCCACCTGGTTGCTTTCGATTCTTTCGGTATACTCACCTGTGAAGTAGCCTGTGCGGTCGATACGGCGCTCTCGCAAATAGTTAGCAAGTAAGCAAGAAGGATATGTCTATGGACAACACCCAAGAGAATAAAGCCAAGCTCTACGTCGGCAACTTGTCGTACAACACCACCGAAGCCAGCCTCCGCACCGCGTTCGAACAAGCTGGTACGGTTACCTCGGCAACCGTCATCATGGACCGCGCCACCGGCCAGTCCAAGGGCTTCGGCTTCGTCGAGATGTCGTCACCAGAAGAAGCGCAGGCTGCGATTCAGCTCTGGAACGAAAAAGAACTCGATGGCCGCACCATCCGCGTCAACGAAGCGCGCCCGCAAGAGCCACGCAACTAACTCGTCGCTCTGACCGCATGAAAAAGACGCCACCCGGCGTCTTTTTCTGTATCACCCGTTCTTAGTACGTACTGACAATGTTGTACGTGAAGGTCGTGGTGTACGCGCCAGCTTCCGTGGTGTTCGTAATATTCGCGATCGTCGAGACGGTGTAGGTGGTGGTCAGGGAGGGCGAGGTAGCGGTGGCGATCGTCTCACCAGCAGCGTTGAGCTTGAACAAGTTCGAGGTGGTGTAGTTGGAACTGGCCGTGCCTGAACCACCACTCGGTGCCGCCCCGAAATTACTGGCCGTATGCGAGCCAGCGGCGGTATTGGCGGCCAGGTTGATACCGAACTGTTCGGTGTTTAACGTGCTTGCGGTCGGCGACGTGAGCGCCGTGATCGTGTTCGCTCCGCTCGTCAGTGTCGCGGCTGGCAAGTACGAGATTGAGTACCCACTCGTCCCGTTGGTGGCCGCGGTCAGCGTGTACGTGCACTGCTGCGTTTGTGTGGCCGGCAACGGCCAGCCAGGTGAGTGCAGACTGGCGGATGGACGCCTTACTTCTTCGCTGCATCACGTTGTTTCCGTTGCCAGAATGTCCGGATTCGCTTGACGACCAGCGCATGGCCTTCGACCGTCGCACCATGAAGTTCCTTGATCGCCTTCCGCGCCGAGCTGTCGGCGCGCATCTTCACGAAGGCGTAGCGGAGACCGTGGTGCGAGGGCTTGTCGTGCATGCGGACTGCATCCACCTTCCCGATCGCTCCGAAGATCTTCCGCACCTCGGCTTCGTCGAGCGAACGGTCAAGGCCGCCAACATAGAGCTGGTCATCGAGCCAGGCCAGGATCCAAGGCCAGCGGTACAGCACCAGGCACAGGAGCGAGAGTAGTACAAGCACCAGTAGCGGCCGCTCAGCCGTACTCTTGGCAACGTCGGCCATGAACTGCGGCAGTTCGGGAACGATCGTTGGCAGATTGCCGATCGTCGGTTCAGGTGCCGGGGACTGCCCAGAATTCGCAGGTTGCTTCGTACCGCCCCGGCCGCCCGATCCGCCAGTTGTGGTACCGCCAGTACCCGTGGTTGTGGTATCCGTGGTCTCATTACTACCGGAAGTCGTCGTGCTGGTTGGCGAGGGGATCGCGAAGCCCGCGCTCGTAGCTGCCACACCCGGCGTCGTGCCGGTGAGAGCGGCCGGCGTCACCTCGAAGGTCAGGGTCGTGCCGACGTCGGCTGTTGCCACCACGTAGCTGGCGGTATTGGCGCCCGAGATCGGACTGCCGTTCCGCAGCCAGCGGAAGGTAGACATGCCCTCGGCGTCGGACTCGGTATCGCTGTACGCGTAACTGCCGGTCAGCGTACTGCCGATCGTGTTGCCACCGGAGATCGTGACCGTACTCGCCACCGGCGCCATATCCGGACCGAGCTTGCCCACGACGTAGTCACTGAAGCTGGTCACGCCGGTCGCCTGCGTGCTGGTAGCGGTACGCGTCCCCGGCGTCAGTGTCGTCCAGCCGGTGTCCTTCTTGGCAACGACGAATGTGGTCGTGTTGGCGTTGGGATCCAGATCGGTCGAGACAAAGTGGAAGGTCGCGTCGTAGCTCGTGAAGTTGAGACCGATCTCGTCGAAGCTCCAGTAGCGGTTGGCGCTCTTGTTAAAGGCGACGCCAGCGTTCGCGATATCCGGATGGTCCCCAGGCGTGACCGTGGCCAAGAGGTCGCCACCCGTGGTCACGGAGGCGAAGGCGATATCGATCGGGGTGTACTGGGTCGCGTCGCCGATTTCAAAGGAGAATGCGGGCGAGCCGGTCGGTACAGGCTTCTGCAAGCGGCCGACGACGTACCCGGTACCACGCACCAGCGCACCGCCGCTGCCGATAATGAGGCGGTTGGCGCCGGTCGTCGCCAGACCGTTCGTCATCGCCAGAACGCCACCGATCGTGACGTCACTATTGAGCGTCACACCGCTGGTATTGTCGATCGTCACGTCCGAGTACGCGACCGGGCTCAGCACCTGCGCTGCGGTCCCGACGTAGAACACATCGATCGTCGCCAACGTGTACGTCGTGAACTTGTACTGGCTGGCGAAGTCCGCGGTCGCGGCGGTGCGGGTGACGTTCACAACGCCGGTACCGTTCAGCGTTCCTTGCGTGGTCGTACCGTTCACTACCACCGTCGGGTCGGGATTGAGGGTCGAGCCGACACCCATCGCGAGCACGCTGCTCACGTCGAAGCTTACCGACGGCGTGAGCGTGATGCCGTTCACTTGCATGCTCCGGAAATCCACCACCGACGAACCGGTCAGCGACTGGTTGTTCGTCTCGAAGATGTAGGAACCGGAACCAGCCACGAAGGTGGCGCTGTTCAGGATGAGACCGTTCTGGAAGTGGTAGTCGACCGCCTCGCCGCTGATCCCCGTCCAATTCGCGCCGGCATGGACATTGACCGGGCCCTGGAAGGTATTGAGGCCGCCGCTCCCGCCGCCGCTTGAGTCACGGATCGTGTCGTAAATATCGGTCGAACCGACGACCGTGAACGTGCTACTCGCCGGATTCAGCGTGCCGGAGGTATTCGTCAGGTTGCCGTTCACCACGACAGTGCCCGAGGCGGTTGCCGTCGATCCGGTCGTTTCGGCGATGTCGAGGTCGTTGTACGTCGTCCCCTTGATCGTCCCGCCCCCGTCGATGTAATGGACAGTGTTGCCGGCCGCGCTGGCAGCGAGCGTGGTAATGGTGCCTGACCGCAGGTTCAGCACCGTACCAGGGCCTTGGACGAAGCTGCCGCCGCCGCCCAGCGTGCCGTTCACGGTGATCGTTGACGGGTTTGTTTCAGTCGCCCCGGCGTTCACGGTCATGCCGCTCACCGTCAGCGGATACCCGATCGTGTAGCTGGTCGCAAACGTGACACTGCCAGGAATCGTGAGCGCGGACGCCGTACCGCCGAGCGCGCCGCCGCCTACTTTCGACAACGTCCAGAGGCCGCTGGTGCCGGTGAGCGCGGCCGTACCGTTCATGGTGACGTCGCCGGCCAGATTCAGGATGCCCGCTGCCGTAAAGTCGACCGTGCCGCCCGACGCAACCGTAAGGTTGCCATTGCCGGCCAGCGTTTCGGCCGCCGTGAACTTGAGCGTGCCGCCGCCCTGGACCGTAATATCGGCGAACGTTTTCGTGCCGGTCGTCGAGGCGATCGTGAGTGTGCTGCCGACGGTGGTCGAGCCGTTGACGGTCAGCGTGTTGGTCGAGGTCCAGGTGCCGGTTGTCAGGAGGAGCGAACCCGTTACCGTGAGCACGGCTGTCTGCACTGCACCGTTCGAGTCGCTCAGTTCCAGCTTGGCGTATCTCCCGCCGCCGGTCAGCGTGTGGCCGCCGGAGCTGCCGGTAAGCTTGACCTCGTTCGTGCCCGTATGGACGCCGGTCATCACGATGTCGCCCTTGGCAGTAATCAGGTTGCCGGCGTCGGCAAGGGTGTTATTCGCGCCGACGTTCAGCGTCCCGTTGACGGTCAGTGGACCGGCGAGCGTCTTCGTGCTGGCCGCGGTCGCAACCAATGACAGGTTGGCGTAGGCGACCGGTACGTCGATCGTCTGGGCAAGGTTCGAGTTGTACACCACCGTGGAGCCGGTCGGGAGCGAGATGTTGGCCGCTACGTAGCCGGTGGGGAAGATCGTCGTGGCCGTGGTCGTGCCAAGCCGGAGGGTTGCTCCGTTCGCGACCGTCAGGATACCCGTGCCGTTGCCGGTAATTTGGAACCCGCCGTCGTTCAAGCTGCCTGCGCTCACGGTCAGGTCGCCGTTCACGGTGGTCGCACCCGCCAAGGTTCCGATCTGGCCCGACTTTGTCACAACCAGGTGGTGGTAGGTCGTATTCTTGATCGTTTGGGCCGCGGTCGTGCTCGTGTAGTTGACGGTGTTCGGGCTGGCTGTAGCCGTGAGCCCGGTAATCGTGATTGTGCCGCCCAGGTTGAGCGTCGCGTTCGCGCCCTGGATCAGGGTACCAGTGCCCGCCAGCGTGGTGTTGGCCGTTGTCGTCGTGTTGTTCGTCAGGTTGACGCCCGTGACGGTGATCTTCGGCGAGACGAAGGGGATCGAGACGGCGTAGTCGGTGGTGAAGGTTGCACTGGCAATCGAGACCGCGGACGCCGACCCAGAGATCGTCCCGCCGCCGACCCGCTGGAAGGTCCAGACGCCGGTCGTGCCCGTGATGGCGCCCGTACCGCTCACCACCAAGTTGCCCGTTTCCGTGATCGCCTCGGCGGCGGTGAAGCTCATCGTGCCGCCGCTTGCGATCGTAATGTCCCCGAGCGTCTTCGTACCGGTCGTACTGCTTACCTGCAGCGTACTACTGACGGTCGTTGCGCCGCTCACCGTCGGCGAGACTGCGCCCATGTCGAGCGTGCCAGTGGTCACCTGCAACGTGCCGCCGATCGTGGTCGTCCCTAGGAATGAAACAGCGCCGCCCGTACTCGCGACTTCGACGTTATTGTAGGTCGTGTAGGCGCCGATCCCCTGGGCAACACTGCCCGTGAACCGGATGCTGCCGGTACCGCTCGTGGTGAGCGTCCCACCCGAACCGAAATCTCCGCCGATGTTGGCAACGCTGGCTCCGGTTGAGATGAACCGCGCCTGGGCAGCCGTTCCGCTAAACGTCACGCTGCCGCTCGTGGTCAGCGTGCCGGTGGACAGCGAGACCGTGGCGAACCGGCCGGCCGTCGCGCTGCCGGGGATCGCAATGCTGCCGGCGATCAGCGAGCCGGCCCCGATCCCGATCGTACTGGTCGCAGCGGCACTGGGGGCACTCATCGCGATGGCGCCAGTGATCGCCAGCGTCTTTCCGCTATTGATGGTGAGTCCGTTATCGTTCCCGGCCACGGCGTTCGCGTTGATCACTAGGCTGGCCGCCGCCGAGTCGACATCGACCGTTACTTTGTGGCCGGATGCGATCGTGACCGTGTCGGTCGGGCCGGGAATCGTACCCCCGCAGCTGGTCCAGGTCGCCGGCGCGCTCCACAAACCGCTCGTGGCCGAGACACAGGCGTTCGCCGCCCGGACTACGGCGACGGACTGGAAGAGCACGGCCGTACCGAACGCAAGCAGTCCCCCAACCATTGCCGCGTGTGTCACCAGCGCGAAGGGTTGCAGGTGCCACGCGTTGTACAAGGGATAGCGGTCGAGTAACCGATCGTGCGCAGCCTGCAGCTGCGGCACCAGCGTGCGCGAGACCCGTAGTTTTCGGGACAGTGCTCCCCGAGCTCCAAATTCAGCCATCGGTTACCCTCTCTTAGCCAATGACTCCGCATGCGTATGCGGCGTTCCTATGCAGCGTATCAAGCCGTCGGTACGCGCGCCAGCGCGCCCATCACATGCCCTGCTCAACCAAAAGCACGCCGATCATGGCAATGAGCGCAAACAGGATGAATGAGAGCCAGGTATTGCGGGCGGTTGCACCAAGGGAAATGTCGCCGGATTGCTTGTCCAGTGCCGCTGCCAAGCGGATTCCCAGG
>JAYRIO010000086.1:0-6449 GCA_041906745.1 Patescibacteria group bacterium | reverse complement strand
TGGCGTTGCCGTGGTTGTTGATCCAGTTGACCAGGGACAGGGTATCGTTTCCGCCGCATTGTTCCTGGGTAACGGCCGGCCCGACAATCTGCGGCGCTACCGTGTCGACGGCTCCAAAAACGCCCTGGCCGGCGAAGGTGATATTGAAGGTGCAGCTCTGACCCTGGTTGGTATAGCTGGTATTGACGCGGGCTTTCATGCCCAACTTCTTCGCTTCTCCTGCGGCGAAGGTGCCGGACGCGGTGGTATTGGTGACCCAAGCGTCGAGCGTTTGGTAGCTCGGCGAGCTCGAACCGTAGGTGAAGCCAAGTTCCATTGCGCTGCTAAGTGCCGGATCGCTGCAGATTGGCGTGGAGATGGTCGGTAGCATCTTGAGCGAGATGTTAGATGTGCCCGGCGCGATGCCCGAGGCGTAGGTTGTACAGGTACCGGCTCCCGCTGCATCCTGCAGGCTGCCATCGTCGTTGCCAAGGTAGATGTCATGGCCAGTCATGACGTCGACGCCAGTGGTGCTGGGCACGAGGCCGCCGAAGCTGATGGTCGTCGTGATCGCGTCCTGCCAGGTATTCTGGCCGGCTGGTACGGAGGTGGCTGCGTCGCAAATGCGCAGGTTCGCGGTGCCCATCGACAGCTGTGTTTGGGATACCGTAACCGGGTTGCTCGTGAACAAGGCGTACGTGACACCGCCGCCGATGGCAAGCGTTGCCACCAGCGATAGCGCCGCCCTCCCAATGATCTGCAGTTGCCCCTTCATGCCGCCTCCTTCCACGTTGTTAGTACGTTCACGATCGCACGCCGATATAAACGCCGGATGAACCGATTGTGGATAACCCGGGCAGTCTCATCGGAATCTCAGGCGCCGGTGCGATGCTGGACCGGTGCGCAGCTGACGATGATATTGCACGGTCGCAGTCCGCGACGATCCACCGTTCGATCGGCGGTTTGGAACCAATATCCCGGCGCGCCAGCAGCTACAACGAAAGGAGTCCTTGCATGAAATTCAACAAGCCGCTTGCGATCGCGCTCACCGCTACGGCGGTCGGGGCAGCGGGCCTACTCGGCGCGGGCGCAGCCTTTGCCGCCCAGTCATCCGACCACGCGGATCCGATGGGCAGCCTGGTGGACGCGATCGCTACCAAGTTCAATCTTGACCGGTCGGCAGTCCAACAGGTCGTTGACGACCAGCATGCCGCGATGGAGCAGCAGCACCAGCAGCAGTTTGCCGACCGTTTGAAACAAGCGGTTGCCGACGGCACGCTGACCCAAGACCAGGCGGACAAACTTACGGCCAAGCAGGCTGAGGTTCAGGCGTTCCTAGACAGCCTCAAGAATAAGGCCGAGGACGAACGTCGGACAGCCATGAAGACCGAGTTCGACAGCCTGCGAACCTGGGCGCAGGACAATGGGATCCCGGGCGGTTTCCTGCCGTTCGGCCCGCGCGGCATGCACGGCCATGGTCCGCACGGGAGCACCGACGACGGGCAGCAGCTGCCCGCACCCGCTCCCTCGGCCTAGCGTAGGCCGGTCGAACCTACAACGAACCGCCAGCCCCTCCTCTGGCGGTTCGTTTTTTTGCGAGCGGCTTAGCCGCGCTGCGGTTGCGGGCGGTGTTGTTTCGGTACCGCCATGACAACGAGCAGGATCACAGCCAAGAGCCAGAAGAAGCTCCAGCCGGCGTAATAGCGGACGCGGTAACTGTGGTCTCGGTCGAAATGTGCCTGGAGCGCCGTGGTCGCCGGGCTGGCCGCCAAGGCGCCGAGCGGTGCTGCGAGCAGCGCGACCGCCATGATACCGATCGATACGATCCGCCCTCGGTGCATCCGTCCCTCCTTCGGTGTCTGCTTATGCGGTCGCGCCGGCGACCAGCTGCTCGAACTCGTCCCGCTCGATCGTTTCCTGCTTCATCAGCCGTTCCGCGATGCTCTTTAGGAGCTGGCGATGCTTGCGCAGCAAGGTGCGGGCAACGTCCTCGGCATGCAGGACGATCCGCTTCACTTCCTCGTCCAGCTGCGCCGCGACCGTTTCGGAATAGTTGCGCTCTTCGCGGATATCGCGGCCCAAAAAGATCATATCATCCCGCTGGCCGAATTGGATCGGGCCGAGCTTCTCGCTCATGCCGTAGACCTTGACCATATCATGGGCGATCCGAGTCGCCTTCTTGAGGTCGTTCTCGGCGCCAGTCGTCGTTTCGTTGAAGATAAGCTTCTCGGCTTCGCGGCCACCGAGTAGCTGGGCGATCTCGTCCTCGAACTTGCTCTTGGTTACCAAGCGGCGGTCCTCCTCGGGCAAGCTCCATGTGTACCCCAGCGCCGAGCCGCGGGACACGAGCGAGATCTTGTGGATCGGGTCATTGTTCGGCAAGAAGTGCCCGATCAGGGCGTGGCCCACCTCGTGGTACCCCGCGATTTCCTTTTCCTGCTCGTTCATGAGCCGGCTCTTCCGCTCCGGTCCGATGAGGACCTTCTCGATGGCCCGGTCGAAGTCGGTCTGGGTGGCCTGCTTCCGTTCCTCGCGGGCAGCGATGATCGTTGCCTCGTTCACGATGTTGCGCAGGTCGGCGCCCGACGCGCCCGGAGTGGCGCCAGCGATGCGGTCGAAGTTGATACCTTTGGCGATCGCGCGTCCCGTGCTATGGAGCGCTAGGATCTCGACGCGTTCGGCCCGGTCAGGCAGGTCGAGGATGACACGCCGGTCGAAACGGCCAGGGCGGAGGAGCGCGGGATCAAGGACATCGGGCCGGTTGGTCGCCGCCATGATGATGACGCGGGCGTCGGTTTCAAAGCCGTCCATCTCGACGAGGATTTGGTTGAGCGTCTGCTCCCGTTCGTCATGGCTGCCGCCCAAGCCGGTGCCACGCTGGCGGCCGATCGCGTCCAGCTCGTCGATGAAAATCAGGGCGGGCGCATTGCGCTTGGCTTTGGCGAAGAGGTCACGGACACGGGCAGCGCCGACACCGACGAACATCTCGACGAACTCCGAGGCCGAGAGCGAGAAGAACGGCACGCCGGCTTCTCCGGCAACGGCCTTGGCCAGGAGCGTTTTCCCAACGCCCGGCGCGCCGACGAGTAGGATGCCCTTCGGGATATCCGCACCGATCGCTTTGTACTTGCCCGGATGCTTCAGGAAGTCCACGACCTCGATCAGCTCTTGCTTGGCTTCGCGGGCGCCGGCGACGTCGCCGAAGGTGACTTTCTTTGCGCCGGTGAATAGCCGCGCCTGACTCTTGCCGAAGCTCATCGCCCGCATGTTGCCGGCCTGGGCTTGCCGGAGCATGAACCACAGGAAGACCGCAACCAGCAGGAACGGCAGCAGGATCGACAGGATCGAGTTCAGCAACGCGCCCCGGGATGGATTCTTGACGTCGATCGCCGTATGTTCGGCCGTGATCCCATACTCGGCCAGACCGACGCCGGCTTCCTTATATGCTTTCAGCTGACTGCCGTCGGACAGGTCGGCAAGTACCTGGTCGTTATCGACGTGGACCGTCTTGACCTTGTCGTCATGGACCAGCGTGGCAATCTCGGAAATGCTCGAGTCTTTCGGCGCCGGCTGGGAGGGGCTCAGGACCCCGAAGAGGAGCAAGCCTCCCAGGATGCAGAGGATCAGGATGATGACCGTACGGTTTATGGAAGTGTTCATAAGAAGTGGGTCCTGGCTAGGCGCTGGTAGGTGGTGGCTCCGGGAGGATTCGAACCTCCAACCTTCGGCTTATGATGCCGCTGCTCTAACCGTTGAGCTACAGAGCCCTGGATGTCTGTGCCGGAAACAAGGAAAACCGCTCGGTGGTCTGCGGATCGGCGGCGGACGGATTGTTTTGGGTGCGGGGTCAGGATTTGCACCTGAGACTGAGGCTTATGAGACCTCCGTGTTAACTCCTACACTACCCCGCAATCGACCGAGATTGTACCAAGGCGACGCGTCCTCGGCAATGCTCGGCGGCCCTACTCGCGGAACGGGGTCCGTAGCCAGGTGATCCAGGTCGCGGCGTTCTTGCTGGCCTGTTCGAAAAACGGCAGGCGCTCGACCGGTTGGGGCGTGACCGGGGTAAGGTCGGGAGGAAGCGTGGCTTGGCCGTCAGGATCGGCATTGGCCGGCACAAGGACGACCGTTTCGCCGGGCCGCCGCAACCCAAGCCGCCGCTTCGCCTCAAGCTCTTGGTACGAACGGCTCTTGTAGTAGACCAGCTCATTCGTCAGGAATGCCTGTTGCTCGTGCAGCGTCGCGATACGGCCCTTGAGGTCGCGGATCTGTTGGCTCGTGCCGTAATTCGTACGGATCGCCCGGCCAAGGTTGAGGACGACGTACGCCACGAAGAGCGCAAGCAGCGTGCGGGCAGTCACCAGCGTTGCCACGGACGGTCTCGGTTGCATAGCAACCAGTATACACGGCAACAGAGCCCCGAAGGGCTCTGTTGGTCCGTTGTCCCGCTGGTTACCAGCGTCCGCCGGTGCGGTCAGTTTTTTCTGGCTTGTCCTTCTCGGCTTTCTTTGGCGCTGCCGGTTCCGGTTCGTCGAAGGGCTCGTCGAACTCTTCGGGCCGGGCGGTCCACCATTGGTAGCCGTAGTACCCGCCGAAGCCGGCTGCGGCGGCAATGAGCACAATAAGGAGCGTCACGAGCGAGCGGGCGGACTGGGTCTGGTCTTTCTGGTCGGTACCTCCCTTGACCGTCCCACTATCGCTGTCCGGCTGGCTGGTCGGCTCGTTCGTCGGGGTCGACTGCGGCGCGGTCTGGCCAGTCGTTGTCGACGGGGCCGAGGCGCTGCCTGACGACGGAGCTGTCAGCCGTGCGGTCGCAGGCGTAATGAAGTCGGTGCTTGGGCCGGCTGCGGTCGGTGTCTGCTCGACGACCGAATACGCGCTCGGGTTGCCCGCCGCATCTTCCGCGGCCACGCCGAATTCGTACAACGTGCCGTTCGCAAGGCCGGTGACGGTGTGCGAGGTTTGCGACTGGCCCGAGACGAAGACGGTTGCGTACGGTACGGTGTCGACGTTCGTGGCTTTGCGGTAGCGCACCCAGTATCCGGCCGCATCGCCGACGCTGTTCCAGCTCAGTTTGGCGCGCATGTCGCCTGCCTGCGCGGTTAGGTTCGAGGGGCGGTTCGGTGCGACGGTATCCGCTGCGATCACGACGTTCGTGAGATGGGTCGTCGTCGTACTGACGTACCCAGCGTATGCAACGCCGTTCACGACAACGTCAGTGGTGTTGACATCCGTATGGTCGAACGGCTGCCAAGCATGGCTGCTGGTGTTTTCGAAGTACAACCCCTTGAGCTGTCGCTCGGAGGCGATGTGGGCGGTGGCCAGATCGGCGGCCGTGTAATAGATCTTCAGTTCAAGCGGGAACACGCTTTGGTTCGAGGTCGTGAGGCTGTAGAAATTGCCCACCTCGCTGAGACCGGCCAGCGGCTGGCCTGGGTTCTGCCGTCCGAACGACTCGAGCGTCAGTTTGCCATGGCGCGATGTCCCGGCCGCAGTCGTCACGACGATGGGTTGGGACGGTCCGAAATTCAGGGTCTCGCTGCCGCCATGGAGCGGCTGGTCCAGCTCCTGGCCGCGCACTGACACGCGGTCGCCGTCCGTATTGGCGCTCATGCTGCCGTCGCCCAAGACTGCACGGACGACAAACATGTAGGTGCCCTGCGGAAGCGGTGAGGTCGTGAAGGTGGTGGCGTTGCCAGTGGTCGCGCCTACGGGGTTGGCGTAGTCGACCGTTCCCGTGCGGTCATCGCTGAAGACGGCGAAGTGGTCGACCCGCGCCAGATCTTCCGACGCCATGGACCAGGTCAGACGGACGCGGCTGTCGGCCACGCCGAGGGCATGCAGGCGGCTTGGCGCCGGCACAGCCACGGGTTGCGTTGGTGGGGTCGGCGTCGTGCCTGTCGCCGACGTCTCAATGGTGGGGACGCGGACATCGTCGGACGTGTTCCAGGCGCTATCGACGGTCTGTACGCGGAGTTTGTTCCGGCCATGGCTCAGGGGCGCTGCCACGGCAAAGGTGCCCGTGCTCTGGCCGCTGGCAATCACGGTTCCATCCCGGAGCACCTGGACGGTCGTACCTGCCGGTGCTTGCCCGGTGACCGTTACAGTGCTGGCATCGGTCACGATATCGTCGGCTGGGCTCGTGACCGTCGGGGCCTGGGGCCGCTCCGTCGCTTTCGTGAGGTAGGCGCCGGTTGCCCAGGCTGAGACGGTGTGGGTATCCAGCGTCACGGCGGCATGGACGCTGATTGGTCCGTCGGCGAGCGAGCTCGCGTTGACAGTGGCGTCGACGACCGTTCCGTTCACGGTCACGCGTTCGTCGGCCTGTTTGCCGTGGCTGTCAGTCAGGACAATACGGAGCGATGCCGCATGGTCGGGGACCGACGCACGGACAAGGACCGCGTGCTTCGTCGCGCGGTTGATGGTGTTCGCGGGTTGCTCGCTGGTTGCGGGCACTGAGATACCGGTCG
>JAYRIO010000085.1:0-13204 GCA_041906745.1 Patescibacteria group bacterium | reverse complement strand
GATCGGGGAGGTGGTCGCCGAATCGGTCCACGCTTGGCTTCAGAACCCAGCCCACAAGAAGTTGCTTGCGAAGCTCATTACCAACGGCGTCGAGGTTTTGCCGCCAGTCCGCCAGTCCCAGACGCTTCGGGGCAAGACGATCGTCGTGACCGGCACACTCCAAGACTTTTCGCGCGAGTCGGCCGAGGCGGCGATCCGTGCCCATGGCGGCAAGGCCTCGGGATCGGTGAGCACCAGCACGGACTACGTGGTGGCTGGTGAGAACGCCGGCAGCAAGGCCGAGAAGGCGGCGAAGCTCGGCATCCCGATCATCGACGAAGCGGCGTTCAAGAACCTGCTCGGCTAGTTGTCTCGTACGCCAGGATGTGCGATCATCCCTCCTCGCAAGGAGGGATCTGTCGTTTGAACGAGGTGATGCATACTCGGGTTCAGGAACCTACCGATCTGGCCGCAATCCGGATCGGAGACTACTTGGAGCATGGGTCGCGCTTCCGCTTCATTGAACGGGTGACGCACTTTCGGCCGTACGCGGCGATCGAGTGCGCCTACCACTTCACGGGTGAGGAGCCGTACATGCAGGACCACATCCCCAACCGGCCGCTGATGGCCGGGGTGCTGCTGCTCGAAGGGATGATGCAGGCGGCGGCGCTGCTGTACATGCTGTCGACCCAGACGCGGAAGCGGCGGGTGATTGCCAGGAGCGCCGACGGGATCGTCTGGCATCTCCCGGTGCAGCCGCCCAAGCAACTCAACTACCACGTCCTTGCGATTGAGCAGGGTGACGACCAGTGGGCCTTCAGCGGCCGGGTGTTCTACGCCAAGCGGCTGATGGCCGAGTGCCGGCGCTTCGTCGGCGCCGTGCCGCGGTAACAATGCGGGGACCAGGCAAGCTGCTCGAAAGAGCAGCTTTTTTCTTGTGGAAAATACGGTTTTTTGGGAGGATTCGCCCTAGATCCATACTTTGACAACTAGGAGGAAGTCACTGTGCTCAAGCCATCGGGCGGTACCTCGCTCATGCCGATCTACGAAGGGACGTTGGACCAACCGACGTTCGTAACGATCCGGCGGTATTTCTATAACCAACCGAAGAATGTCGCCTTCCTGGTACATTCCTTGGATTTTTCCAAGGAAGGGTTGCTGGTGTACGGCGACGGGAAACAGCAACGGCGGATTTTCGGAAAGATGGCCCCGTTCAAGCCGGACGGCAAGAGCCGGGCGGATATCATCGACAAGACCTTCGGACAGTATGCCCTGAAGCCGATCGGCCAGTTCGAGGTCAAGTTCCGCGGACGGACCTGCTACGGCCTGTTCATCTTCGTGCCCTACCTGCCGCAAGAGTTCCAGGACCCTGCGAAAAAGCGGGAAATCCTCGCGTGCCTGAAGCAGGCGATCACCGTTGCGAAGGAGCACGGTGCCGACTACGTCGGCCTCGGCGCATTCACCTCGATTGTGAGTGCCAACGGGCTGCTGCTGCAGAACGATTCGCCCTTGCCGCTCACATCCGGTTCGTCCGGTACGGCGGTGTGGAACGAACGGGGGGTGATGCACGGCTGCCAGCAGCTGGGCATCAAGCCTCGCAGAAGCACGTTGGTCATCCTGGGTACCGGCAGTGTCGGTACCCCGACCGCGCTCCTGCTGGCCCACCGGTTCCAGCGCACGATCCTGTGCGCCCGCGGCCGGGCTGACTTGGAAGCGCTGCGTGCCAACCTCATCCAGCTCGGCTGCAAGCCGAACCGGATCGAAATCAACAACAGCGATTTCAATGCCGCTGCCAAGGATGCCGACGTGCTGGTATTGGCAACCAGCGTCGCTTCCTCCGACCAACTGGCACTTGATCCGCACGTGATCCGTCCGGGATCGTTGGTGCTCGACGTCGGCCGTCCCCGGAATTTTCCGCCGGAGGCAGTCGGGAGCGCGCCCTACCTGGTCATCGACGGCTCGATCTGCCGGTTTCCGGGCAGGATCACCGACGACTCGTACAAATTGGTAGGCATGGGCCAGCCCAACGAGGCGTGGGGGTGCTTAGCGGAAACAATCTTCCGCGGCCTCGACGGCGAACCGGCCAGTACGAGCATCGGGAATTTCATCCGTCGGGGCGAACTGAAAGAAGCGCAGCGGGCGTTGCGCGTGTTGAATGCGAAAATGAGCCGCTGCGGGTTCGAGCTCGCAGCGCTCCGGTCGAACGACATCGCACTCGACCCGGCAAGGATCCATGAGATCCGCGCGATCCGTCGGCGGATCGCGAAGGTGCGGCAGCTCCAGCGCGTCCACGATATCAAACACAACCTGAACACGAACTGGGAACGGTTCGCAGGCAGGCCGAACGAACAGCTCGGGACCCCGTAAGGGGTCCTTTTTCTTTCTCCTTGAGAAAGCCGGGTAAAACGCCTAGACTGTCAGGTATGAACCACGACGATGTTCGGAAGCTGGCGGCGCTGGCCCGACTGCGCTTATCCGACGAGGAGCTGGCGGCGCACGGCAAGGACCTGGATGCGATCCTTGGGTACATCGCGCAGCTTGGCGAGGTCGACGTGACGGGATTGGCACCGACGAGCCAGGTGACCGGACTCATGAACGTGCTGCGCAAGGATATCGCGCCCGAGCGGACCGAGGCCGAGGCGCTGGCCCGGCGAACAGAACTCCTGGCGAATGCGCCCGACCAAGCCGATGGCTACGTCCGAGTCCCGGGTGTGTTCGCGGGCGGGGGCGAGGAATGATCGAACTTCCGACCATCGCTGAGGCGGCCAAGTGGCTGGCCGCGGGCGAGGTGTCGGCCAAGGAGTTGGCCGAAGAGCACCTCGAGCGGATCGCCGAGCATAATCCTACGCTCAACGCCTACCTGTCCGTTGACCGCGAGGGCGCACTGGCTGCGGCCGAAGCGTCGGACGCGCGCCGGGCGGCAGGGGAATCACTCGGCCTGCTCGACGGCATCCCGCTGTCGGTGAAAGATGTCTTCACGACGAGGGGGATCGAGACCACGGCGGCCTCCAAGATGCTCGAGGGCTTCGTGCCGGCCTACGACGCGACGATCGTCAGCCGGCTCAAGGGAGCCGGTGCGGTCATCCTAGGCAAGAATAACTGCGACGCCTGGGCGCACGGCTCGAGCACCGAGAATTCCGATTTCGGCCCAAGCAAGAATCCGTGGGACATCGCCCGGGTGCCGGGCGGCTCGTCGGGCGGCTCGTCGGCTGCCGTGGCGGCTGGGCTCGGCTTGGCCTCGCTGGGTACCGACACCGGCGGCTCGATCCGCCAACCAGCGGCATTGACCGGCACGACGGGCCTGAAGCCCACCTACGGCCGCTTGTCGCGCCATGGCCTCATTGCCATGGCCAGCTCGCTCGATTGCCCCGGCCCGATCACGCGGACGGCCGAGGACGCGGCGATCCTGCTCCACGCGCTGTCGGCCGTCGATCCGATGGACGCGACGACCCTGCCCGAGGCTCGCTTCCCGCTCATGGCGGTGGGCGACCAGGCGAAGCCGCTCGAGGGGCTGCGGATTGGCTTGCCTGCCGAGTACTTCGCCGAGGGGTTGGACCCGGCAGTGGCCGAGCGGGTCCAGGCCGCGATCCGGCACCTGGAGATGCTCGGCGCCACCATCAAAGACGTCTCGTTGCCAACCACGCCCTACGCGCTGGCGGCGTACTACATCATCATGCCGGCCGAGGTGTCGAGTAACCTCGCGCGTTACGACGGCATCCGCTACGGCTACCGCGCGTCGGATCCCAAGGATCTGCTCGACCTATACCTCGCATCCCGCTCGGAAGGCCTGGGTACCGAGGCGAAGCGTCGGATCATGCTTGGCACCTTCGTGCTGTCCCACGGCTACTACGACGCCTACTACACGAAGGCGATGCAGGTGCGGACCAAGCTCATCGATGATTTCACCCGTGTCTTCGGCGAGGTCGATATCCTGGCGACCCCCACGACCCCCGCCCCCGCGTTCAAGTTTGGCGAGAAGACGGCTGACCCGCTCGCCATGTACCTGGAAGATATTTACACCGTCTCGGCCAACCTGGCCGGTATCCCGGGCATCTCGGTGCCGTGCGGGTTCGTCGAGCGCGACGGCGTGCCGCTGCCGGTCGGCCTGCAGTTGCTTGGGCCGCAGCTGGGCGAGGAGGCGATCCTCCGCACCGCCATGGCGTACCAACGCGAGACGGATTGGCACCGCAGGGTCCCGGCGGAGTTTGCCCGATGACCTACGCCCGCCGCCGCAAGCCGCAAGCCGCCGACCCGATCGCCAATCTCTTCAGCCAGCTGGGCGCCGCCCTGGCCGGGATCTGGCGCGTGCTCGGCAAGTCCGGTACCCGGCTTGACCGCAACAAGCTGTTGGCGCAGTTCGGCGCGATCGAACGGCTGCTCGCGGGCGGTGACGGCGTCCATGCCGCCCAGGCTGTGATGCAGGCCGACAGCTTCCTCGACGCCATCATGCGCGAGGTCGGCGGCCAGGGCGCCAGCTTCGCCGACCGGCTGCGCAGCCTCGACAGCCGCTTTTCGCGCGACGCCTACCAGTCGGTCTGGGACGCCCACAAGTTGCGCAACCAGATCGCGCACGAACATCCCGCCGTCACGGTCGGGCAGGCGCGGGCCGCGCTCGCGAGCTTCCGCCGCGCCGCCAGCCAGTTAGGAGCGTTCTGATGGCCACCACCTACGAAACCGTCATCGGCATGGAGATCCACGCCGAGCTGGCGACCCGCACGAAGATGTTCTGCAGCTGCTTGAACGCGCCGTTCGAGTCGGCGCCGAACACCAATATCTGCCCGCTCTGCCTTGGCATGCCCGGCACGCTCCCGGTGATGAACGCACAGGCGGTCGAGTGGACCGCCGACCTGGGCTACGACGTCGGGGCAACCGTGGCCGCGTTCACCAAGTGGGACCGCAAGAACTACATGTACCCGGACCTGCCGAAGGGCTACCAGTTGAGCCAGTACGATTTGCCATTGCTCTCGGGCGGGGCGATCGAGTTCCTTGATGCTGACGGCGCTGTCAAACGGATCGGGCTCACCCGTATCCATCTCGAGGAAGACACGGGCAAGCTAGTGCACGCCGCCGACGGTTCGAGCTTGGTCGACTACAACCGGGCCGGCGTGCCGCTGCTGGAGCTGGTCTCCGAGCCGGAGCTCCGCAGCCCCGACGACGCCAAGCGGTTCTGCCAGACCTACCAGTTCATCCTGCAGCGCCGCGGGATCTCGCGCGCCGACATGGAGAAAGGCGAGCTGCGCTGCGAGGCCAATATCTCGGTGCGGCCAGTCGGTTCCAGTGAGTTCGGCACGAAGGTCGAGGTGAAGAACCTCAACTCGTTCCGGGCGATGGAGCGGGCGATCGCGTACGAGGTGGAGCGCCAGATCGCGGCGCTGGAAGCCGGCGAGCCGCTCTATCAAGAGACTCGCGGCTGGGACGAAGCCAAGCAGCAGACGTACGTCCAGCGCCGCAAGGAAACTGCCGCCGACTACCGCTACTTCCCGGAACCGGACCTGCCGCCGGTGACACCGGCCGCGCTCTGGGACCTGGCAGCCAAGGAGCGGGCAGCGAAGCCCTACCCGCACGAGGTGGCAGCCGCGCTTGTCCATGAACACCAGCTGCCGCAGAGCGTCGCCAGCTTCTTCGCCACCGATGCTGCGGCCTTCGCGGTCTGGTCCGAGATGGCCGAGAAACTGGCTGAGCCGAGCGAGGCACAGCGGGCCCAGCTCGCTGCCGCCGCCACGATGTACGCGAACATCGACGCCGTTCGTCAGCTGAATGTGCCGCAGCTGATCGAGCTGGCCGGCCTCGTCACCACGGGCACGATCTCGAAATCCCAAGTCCGCGAGGTGGTCGACCAGGTAGTTGCGCGCGGCCTGGAGCCGACCGAGGTCGTGACCCAATTGGGCCTTGGCCAGGTGTCGGACGAGGCGACGATCGGCACGATCGTCAGCCAAGTACTGGCCGCCAACCCGGACGCCGTCGCGAAGATCAAGGCCGGCAAGCCGGAAACACGCGGCTTTTTGGTCGGCCAGGTGATGCGCGAGGCCAGGGGCAAGGCGAACCCAGCGATCGTCAATCAGCTGCTCGACGAGCAACTCAAGGAGGCCTGAATGTCGCGCGAGTACATCGAAAAGATTATCCAGTTCGTCTCCGCTGCCTTCGCGTTCGTGGCCGGCTTGGCCTGGAACACCGCGATCCAGGACCTGATCAACCGCTACGTCACGTCGGGCAACGGCCTCACGGGCGAGTTCGTCTACGCGGCGATCGTCACGACGATCGCGGTCATCGTGACCGTCCAGCTGGCGCACGCCCAAGACCGGATCATCAAGCGGGAGGAAGCGGCGAAAGCGCGGCGCGAGGCGGCTCTCAGCAAGCGCTCAGCCAACGCGTGATAGAATATCGTCATGCCTGACATCACCTACATCGACGACCACGAGGACGCGCCCCAGCAGCCCCTGAACGCCGCCGGCGCAGGGAAGCCGGCCCGGTCCCGGAAGCGCGGCACCTTCGTCGTCTTCTTTCTATTCCTAAGCTTGCTCATGGGCGCGATCGGCGCCGTGGGCATCATTGTGGCGCTGCAGACCACGAACTTGGCGCACTACCTGGGCCTGAAGAAAGAGACGGCGCTGGGGATCAGCTCGACCGACCACTTAGTGCTCGAGGAGAGCTCGGCGATCACCGATTCCGTCGACAAGGTCAGCCCGGCGGTCGTCTCGATCACCACCACCTCGAACGTGCAAGATTTCTTCGGCCGGACGGTCGAGCAGAAGGGCGGCGGCACCGGCTTCATCCTGACCGCGGACGGCATGATCGTGACGAACAAGCACGTCGTGAGCGATGCCAACGCCACCTACCACGTCTTCACGAACGACGGCAAGGATTACGAGGCCAAGGTGGTGGCGCGTGACTCGCTCAACGACCTGGCCGTCATTAAGATCGAGGCGACCGGCTTGCCGGTGGTCGAGCTTGGCAGTTCCGACGACCTCAAGGTCGGCCAGTGGGTGATCGCGATCGGCAACGCGCTGGGTGAGTTCAACAACTCGGTCACGGTCGGGGTGGTTTCGGCCAAGGAGCGGCAGATCACGGCCGAGGGGGCGAGCGGCGGCATCTCCGAAGACCTGTCAGGCCTGCTGCAAACCGACGCGGCGATCAACCCGGGCAACTCGGGCGGCCCGCTCGTCAACCTGAAGGGGCAGGTGATCGGCATTAACACTGCGATCGCGGGCAACGCTGAAAACATCGGCTTCGCCATCCCGATCAACCTGGTCAGCAAGGCGATCCAGAGCATCAAGGACACGGGCAAGATCACGCGGCCGATGGTCGGCATCCGCTACGTGCCGGTGACCAAGGAAATGGCCAAGGCGAACAACCTCCCGGTCGACTACGGCGTCTTGGTGCTGCGCGGCGCGAAGGCCGGCGACCTGGCGGTCATCCCGGGATCGCCAGCCGACAAGGCCGGCATCCAGGAGAACGACATCGTCACTGAAATCGACGGCAAGCGGATCGACGACAACCGGTCCCTGCTGTCGCTGCTGGCCACCTACAACGTCGGCGACACGATCAAGGTGACGGTCTACCACAAAGGCGACAAGAAAACCGTCGATCTGACGCTCACCGAGCAGACGAGCAGCTAGGCCTTACGCGAGTTCGGCTTCCAAGGCAGCGAGGTCCAGGCCTCGCTGCTCCTGTTTCAGGGCGGTGACGATCTTATCGAGATTGCCGTCCATGATTTGGTCGAGGTTCGACCAGTTCTGCTTGATGCGGTGGTCGGTCAGGCGGTCCTGCGGGAAATTGTAGGTCCGGATCTTTTCCGACCGGTCGCCGGTGCCCACCTGGGCCTTACGGTCAGCGCCCAGCGCCTTGGCGGCCTGCGCCTCGCGGAGCTCCAAAAGGCGGGAGCGGAGGATGGTCATCGCCTTCTCTTTGTTCTTGTGCTGTGAGCGCTCGTCCTGGCAGTTGACCACCAAGCCGGTTGGCTTGTGGGTGATCCGGACGGCGGTTTCCACCTTGTTGACGTTCTGGCCGCCCTTGCCACCGGCGCGGTAGGTTTGGATCTCCAGTTCCTCGGGATTGATGCTCAAGTCGACCGGGTCGGCGACCGGCAGGATCGCGACGGTCGCCGTGGAGGTATGGATCCGGCCCTGCTTCTC
The DNA here is from genome assembly GCA_041906745.1 of Patescibacteria group bacterium. Classification (GTDB taxonomy): domain Bacteria; phylum Patescibacteriota; class UBA1384; order JACPKC01; family JACPKC01; genus JBBUCD01. The sequence goes on along the minus strand of JAYRIO010000085.1, from coordinate 5,093 downwards.
GGTCTTGGGGATCCGCTGGACGCGATGGACGCCGGACTCGAACCGCAGGCTGCCGAAGACGTCGGCGCCGCTGAGTTCGGCCACGATCGAGCGGATGCCGCCCAAGGGCGTGCGGTTCTCGTCGGCCACCTCGACCCGCCAGCCTTGCAGCTCGGCGAAGCGCTGGTACATCCGGAACAGCTCCATCGCGAAGAGCTCGGCCTCGTCGCCGCCGGCGCCGGCCCGGATTTCCAGGATGACGTTCCGGTTGCTCCGGGGATCGGCTGGCAGCAGCTCGTCTTCGAGCCGCCGGACCTCGTCGCGGTACAGCTCCTGCATCTCGGGATCGGTCTCGGTGGCCACCAGCTGGCGGTGCTCTTTGAGGGAGTGGAGGAGGTGGGTGCGGTCCATGCCAGTACAGCTTAGGGCTTCAGGAGGGAAAAAAGAAGGGCGCACCTGCTGGTGCGCCGTGGTTAGTGCCGTGCGGCCTCAACTTCTTGCTTGATGCCCTGGAGCATCATCTCGGAATTCTCGCCGACCTTCTGCTCGAGCGTTGACCCGATCATCTTGGTGAGCTCGGGAATGCCGAAGTCGTAGTCGACAGTCAGCGTGACCTTGGTCGTACCGTCGTCCTGGGATTCGAACCGCCACTCACCGTCGAACTTGTCGAGATCGCCCTCGATCAGGTGGTAGGCGATCGTCAGGTTCTCCTCGTCGAACCGGTCTTCCTCGGTCCAGAGGATCGGGGTGCCGTCGACCGAGGTTTCCCACTCGGTCACCGTTGCGTTGCCAGTCCGTCTGACAACTTTCACGGATTCCACGTCCGGCATGTACTCGGGATACCGTTCCATGTCCTTGGCCAGGTCATAGACGTCCCTGGCCGGGGCATCCACGACGATCGAACGCTCTACGTATGCCATGTCATACTTCCTTTGAAGGTGTCGCCCCTGCCGGAGCGCTGGCGCACTCTACTCCCTTGCATGCCCCGGGTCAATCTGGTACCATCCCGACATCAATCACTCCTGATGACACATCGGGATCCGTAGGAATGCCGAGCCATGCAAGCCAAGATCCATCCAACCTATTTCCCGGAAGCCAAGGTGACCTGCAACTGCGGGGCCAAGTACGTGGTCGGTTCGACGCTCGAATCGATCAGCGTTGAAGTCTGCAGCAACTGCCATCCGTTCTACACCGGCAAGCAGAACCTCATTGACACCGCTGGCCGTGTCGACCGCTTCGAGGCCCGCCGCAAGCGCGCTGCCGAATTGAAGGAAGCCCAGGCGGCGAAGCCGAAGAAGGAAGTGGTCGCCGAGAAGCCGGCCAGTTCAGCCGAAACGCTCAAAAAGCTCAAGAAAACCGTAACGGAGTAACCCCAGCATGCCATTGCCCACCCTTCGAGACCTTGTCGACGCCGGCGCCCAGTTCGGCCACCAGCGCTCGCGCACCTACCCGACCGCCCGCGACTACACCTACGCCCTGCGCGAACGCGTCTACGTGATCGACCTGGCGCAGACGCTCACCGGTCTTGAGCGGGCTGCCAAGGCGTTGGAAGCCATGGCGTCCGAAGGCAAGTACATCGTCTTCGTCGGTACCAAGCAGCAGGCCGTCGACGCGGTCCGGGCCGCGGCCGAAGCGACCGGCATGGCGTTCATCAACCACCGCTGGCTGGGCGGCACGCTCACCAACTTCGACACGCTCCGCAAGAACATCGAGAAGCTCGACCGCCTGGAACAAGTGTCGGCTTCCAGCCAGTTCGAGGAGTTCACCAAGAACGAGCGCGGCCGGATCAAGAAGCAGATCGCCAAGCTCGACAAGAGCTTCAAGGGGCTGCGCAACCTCAAGAAGTTGCCGGACGCCCTGGTAGTGATCGACGTCAACCACGAGAAGATCGCCATCGCCGAGGCCAAGGTACTGGGTATCCCGGTGATCGCCCTCCTCGACACCGACGCCAACCCGGCGCTCGTGACCCACGTCATCCCGGGCAACGACGACTCGCGCAAGACGATCGAGCTCGTGCTCACTGTCCTCATTGAAGCCATCCAGACCGGTAAGAAGCAGACCCCGGCGCAGCATGCCGAGACCAAGGCCGCCGCTGAGCCGGTCGTCGTCGACGAGACCGTCGAGGTGACCGAGCAGGCGCCGGATACCGAAACCGCCCCGACCGACGAGGGCAAGAAGACGGCCAAGAAACCCACCGCCAAGCCGAAAGCAGCTGCGAAACCGAAGAAAACCAAGGAAACCACGACCAATGAGTAAGGTAAGCATCGACCAGATCAAGGAACTCCGCGAGTTGACCGGCGTCGGCCTGGGCGACGCCAAGAAGGCGCTCGAGGAAACCGATGGCGACATGGAAGCCGCGGTGACTGCGCTCCGCAAATCCGGCGCCATGAAGGCGGCCAAGAAGGCCGACCGCGCCACCAGCGAAGGGTTTATCGCCAGCTACATCCACGGCGACGGCCGGATCGGCGTACTTGTGGAACTCAACTGCGAAACCGACTTCGTGGCCCGCAACGAGACCTTTCAGGCGCTGGCCCACGACATTGCGCTCCACGTTGCGGCCAGCAACCCGCTCTACATCAGCCGCGAGGACGTGCCGGAGCAAGTGCTAAGTAAGGAAAAAGACCTGTACGTCGAGCAGCTCCAGGCCGAGGGCAAGCCGGCCGAGATGATCGAGAAGATCGTCGCCGGCAAGCTCGACAAGTACCTTGCTGAGATTGTCCTCATGGAGCAGTTGTTCGTGAAGGACGATTCGAAGACTATCGCCGACCTGATTCAAGGTGGTGTCCAAGCGATGGGCGAGAACATCCAAGTCGCCCGGATTGCCCGCTTCGCCATCGCCGGCCACCCGAACGTCTGCCGGGTCGGGTAGCTGGGGCACTGCAGATGAAAGAAGCGAGCATCGGCTCGCTTCTTTTTGTGGGAGCGCGATGGTACGATACCCGCGAACGTATGAGGTGCCTATGAACTACCCGTCAGTCCGCGAAGCGACAACCAGGATGGATGAAGTGTTATCGAAGCTCGGTGAAGAGTTCCAGAAGATCCACACCGGCCGGGCCAACCCGAGCCTGGTCGAACACGTCCAGGTGCTGAGCTACGGCCAGCCGACGCCCCTCAAGGGAGTGGCCAGCATCACGGTGCCGGAATCGAACCAGATCGCGATCACGCCCTGGGACAAAGACATGCTGGGTGCGATCGACACTGCGATCCGCGATGCGGGCCTGGGACTGAATCCCGTCAACGACGGCAACGCCGTCCGGATCACCTTGCCCCCGCTCACCCAGGAGCGCCGCCAAGAGCTGACCAAGCAGGTCGGCAAGATCGCCGAAGAAGGCCGGATCGCGCTCCGCGACGTCCGGCGCGAGGCGGTCGACCAAGTGCGTGGCGACGCCGAGGCGACCGAGGACGACAAGTTCGAGGTGACGAAGCAGCTCGACGACCTCATTGGCAGCTATAACGGCAAGGTCGAGGCGATGGTCAAGGCGAAGGAGCAGGAGCTCCTGACGGTCTGATGCTCATCCTTACCATCCTGCTCTTCATCCTCATTTTTGGTCTGATCATTTTCCTGCATGAGCTCGGCCATTTCCTGGTGGCCAAGCGTGAGGGGATGACGGTCCAGGAGTTCGCCTTCGGCTTTCCGCCGCGGATTGCCAGCTTCACGAAGGGCGGTACCCGGTTCAGTATCAACCTACTGCCGCTCGGCGGCTTTGTCAGTATCCTCGGCGAGGACGACCCCTCGGCCGCCAAGGGCAGCTTCACCAAGTTCTCGGCCTGGGCGCGGTTGCGGGTCGTGCTGGCCGGTATCGTCATGAACCTCTTGCTGGCCTGGCTGCTGCTGACCATCTGGCTGTGGTTAGCGCCGTTGTCGCCGGCCGTCGACGCGATCGCAGTTGCCTCGGTGCAGCCGGGCACGCCGGCCGAGCATATCGGGATCAAGGTGAACGATTTCATCGTCTCGGCCGACGGCGTGACCTTCCACTCGGATACCGCGCTCCGTGACTTTACGCGCAGCCACCAAAATCAGTCGGTACAGTTCACGGTCCGCCGCCATGGCCGGAACGTCATCTTGCCGGCCCAGCTCGGTTCGGGCGATGCGCCGCTCGGCGTCTCGATCGTCGATATCGGCAAGCAGGTGCCCCACGTGCCGTGGTACCGGGCCCCGTGGGAGGCGCTGGTTGAGATCGGCGGCGCTGCCTGGGCGACCGTGGCATTCATCGGTGGGTTGTTTGCCCGGCTATTTGGTGTCGGCGGCCATGAGGTGTCGGTCGACTCGGTCTCCGGCCCGGTCGGCATTTTCTCGTTCCTGCAGCAGACCGTGACGCTGGGCGCGCCGTTCGTGATCCGCTTCGCCGGCCTCATCTCGCTGGCAGTCGGTGTCTTCAACCTGCTGCCGTTCCCGGCGCTCGACGGCGGCCGCGCGGCCTTCATCCTGTTCGAAGGCCTGTTCGGGAAGCGCGCCCTGAGCCACCAGGCCGAGGCGTGGATCCACGCCGTCGGCTTCGCCGCCCTCATCCTCATGATCGTGGTCATCACGTACTTCGACCTCAAGAAGCTCTAGCACGTCGTTCGCTTGTCGCTCAAGGTAGTTTCCGCAATACTGGTTCCATGGCACAGGAATCTGCAATTACGCCGCGCGAAAAGGATTTTTCGGCGTGGTACCAGGATGTGATCGCAGCGGCCGAACTGGCCGAGCACTCGCCGGTCAAGGGCTCGATGATCATCAAGCCCAACGGCTACGCGCTCTGGGAACGGGTGCAGCGCGAGCTCGATGACCGCATCAAGGCGACGGGGCATCGCAACGCCTACTTCCCGCTGCTCATCCCGCAGAGCTTCCTGCAGAAAGAGAAAGAGCACGTCGAGGGATTTGCGCCCGAGTTGGCCGTGGTCACTCACGCCGGCGGCGAGGAACTGGACGAACCGCTCGTGGTCCGTCCCACCTCGGAAACGATGATCCACGACGCCTACTCGCGCTGGATCCAGTCGTACCGCGACCTGCCGATGCTCTTGAACCAGTGGGCGAACGTGGTCCGGTGGGAATTACGGCCACGCCTGTTTTTGCGCACCACCGAATTTTTGTGGCAAGAGGGCCACACCGCCCACGCCACCGAAGAGGACAT
>JAYRIO010000084.1:0-8528 GCA_041906745.1 Patescibacteria group bacterium | reverse complement strand
GTCGACCCGTACATCAACGTCGACGCCGGCACCATGAACCCGACCGAGCACGGCGAGGTCTTCGTGACCGACGACGCCGACGAGACCGACCAGGACATCGGCAATTACGAACGATTCCTGAACCAAGACATCGCCTCGACCAACTACATGACGACCGGCCGGGTGTACCAAACCGTCATCCAACGCGAACGGAACCTGGAATACCAAGGCAAGTGCGTCCAGGTCGTCCCGCACATCCCCTACGAGATCATCCGACGGATCAAGGCCGCGGCCGAGGCGACCAAATCCGATATCACCTTGATCGAGGTCGGCGGGACGGTCGGGGAGTACGAAAATATTCTCTTCCTGGAAGCCGCCCGCATGATGAAGCTCGAGCAGCCGGACGACGTCGTCTTCGTGCTCGTGAGCTACCTGCCCGTACCGCGCATGGTAGGGGAGATGAAGACCAAGCCGACCCAGCACGCGTCACCCTCCCTGAACTCGGTCGGTATCCAGGCGGACTTCATCGTCGCCCGGTCCGAACGGGCGCTCGACGAACCGCGCAAGGAACGGTTGGCGGTGTTCTGCAACGTCAAGAAAGACGCGGCGATCTCGGCGCCCGACGTCGATACGATCTACGACGTTCCCCTCTTGTTCGAAGACGAGGGGTTCGGGAACAAGGTGCTTGAGCGGCTCGGGCTCGAGCCGCGGCCGGCCGACCTGACCGCCTGGCGGTCGCTCATGACGACGGTCAAGACCAGCGAGCGGCAGGTAAGGATCGCGGTCGTCGGCAAATACTTCGGGACAGGGGAGTTCACGCTTGCCGACTCCTACATCTCGGTCATCGAGGCCGCCAAGCACGGGTCCTGGGCCAACGGGGCGGTGCCGGCATTCACCTGGCTCGACTCGGAAGCGTACGAGTCCGACCCGGCCAAGCTGTCCGAGCTGCTGGCCTACGACGGGGTCATCGTCCCCGGCGGATTCGGGAAGCGGGGGATAGAAGGGATTATCGCCGCCATCGAATTCGTCCGGACAAACGACATTCCCTACCTGGGACTGTGCTACGGGATGCAGCTGGCAGCGGTCGAGTACGCCCGGCACGCGGCCAAATTAAGCGGCGCCCATACGACCGAGATCGCTGTCGAGGCGGCCCACCCCGTGGTACACGTGATGCCCGAGCAAGAAAAGAAACTACTGAAACAAGAATACGGCGGCACGATGCGGTTAGGGTCATTCCCTGCCCTGCTCAAAGAGGGGAGTCTGGCCGCCACTGCGTACGGCACAACCACGATCACCGAACGGCACCGGCACCGCTACGAGTTGAATAACAAGTACCGCGACCAACTCACCAAGGCCGGCCTGGTCATTTCCGGTACGTCCCCCGACGGACAGCTGGCCGAGATCCTTGAACTGCCCCAGTCCGTCCACCCGTTCTTCATTGCCAGCCAGTTCCATCCGGAATTCAAGTCGAGGCCGCTCTCCCCCCACCCGCTCTTCCGCGCCTTCGCGGCCGCGGCCTTAGAGCGACAAGCTGCTGCGCGGCAGGCAACCGCCACGCCGGTTCCAGCACAGGCCTAACCGTTACGCCGAGGGCGTCGCGTCGGCCGCGGATGAGTCTTCGGTCTGCGTGTCCCCGACCGGCGCGGCCGGCGCCGCATCCGCGCCTTTCAAGTAATGGGCTGGCAGCGCCTTGTAGATCGACTCGAACGTCTGCTTGTAGAGCTGCTTGCCGTCTTTCATGACCGTATAGGTCGCAATCGTGTGGGCGCCTTCGTGCTCGTGCTCGGTCAGCTTCGTTTCCCCGGGGGCAAGCGTACTGACGGTTTCGTAGACCGGGGACGGCGGAGCGGTTTTCGACAAGGTGTGCGGGCCGTCGATCGTCGAGGTGCGGCCGTCTTTCGTGCCGTACAGGTCGAAGGTCAGCGTATTCCCCTTCACCTCGGCCTGGATCAGAATCCATCCCGGCGTGTCGTTCAGGAACTGGAAATCGGGCTTCGGCAGGTAGACCGTGGCATCCAAGCCGGGACCGACTCCCCGTTCGTAGTAGCTGACCCGGTAGGAATGGTTCCGCCGCTCCGTGACCTCGAGACCAGCGTTCAGTACGGCCCGGAAGAGCGTGGTCGATACCTGGCACAGCCCGCCGCCGTATTCGGGGATCGTTTTGTTCTCCTTGATCACGAGCTCCGGCAAGTACCCTGTGCTCGCATCGACGGCTCCTAGTGCCTTCACGGTCGAGAAGGTATCGCCCGGCTTCACCAGCCAACCATTGAGGTACTTGGTGCCGGTGGCGATATTATGCACCCGGTTGTTGGGGGAGCCTGAAAAATCGGTCTCGCCGTGGCCGATCAGTTCTTGAATGCCAAGGTTGTTCAAGGTGGCCGACGAGACACTCGGCTTTTTCTCGGTGACCGCCAGCGCAACTTCCTGTCCGTCAGCCACGCTCGCCGTCCGTCGTTGTTCGAGCGCGTTGGCAACGAGCTGGACGCTGGCATCCAGGTCGAGCTGCGTTCCGTCCTTGCTCTGCTGGAACACAGTCGCCTTTCCGTTCACGATCGTGAGCTTTGCATCGACTGGTTCGGACGTGAGCGTATCACCGAGCGTCGCCAGGTACTGCTTCACGCCGTCAAGGTCGATATCCAGGCGGGCAAGCGCCGCGCTGTCGCCGGTGGCGATACCGACGCTGCGGACACGGAGCCACGACACGATCTGGTCCGACGTCACCTGCTGGTGGAAATCGCCGTGGGAAAGAGTCAGGGGCTGGACGCCCATCCGCAGGATCGTCGGTGCCAAGAGGCGCACCTGGTCCTCCTGCACGGCAGCGAGGGTCGGCGCCAGCGGCAGATTGATCGCCGACGGGTACCTGAGTGCAAATAGTGCCCGCGTCAGCTGCTCCTTCAGCCGCACGCGGTCGAAACGCTGGCCGCCCTTCGAGGGCGTAACGACCACGGCGCCGTTCTCGATCGAGAACCCGGCATCTTGCTCGGGCGTATCGGCTTTGGCGCTCGCAGTATCAAGGAAGGCCTCGAGCGCGTCGCTTTGGAACGTCAGGCTGGGATCCAGCGAGGCCGGCGCCAACACCAGGCCGACCTGCGCCACTGCGTCACGCAGCCACGAACCGCTCCGCCCGACGGCGTAGGCCCGGTCGACCGACGCGCTCACGTCATAACTAGGATGCAGGCTGTCGGCGCTGAACGACAGCTGGGCCGTGCCAAGTTGCAGCGGCATCGCCTGCGGCGTGAACGCTGCCACTTGGCTCTGGAGCGCTTGCACGGCGGCGTCCCGGCTCAGGCCGCCGACGTCGACCGATCCGATCGCCAGGTGCGGGTAGATGCGGTCTTTGTAGGTCAGGCTGTAAAAGCCATAGAGCGCAGCGGTGACGACGGCGCAGGCAAGCAGCGCCAACCCCGCACCCTTGAGGGAGCGCAGGACGCGCCGGCGAACCTCGGGCCGGCTCGGCCGCCCCTGGGACTGCTGCGGCTTATCGGCCATTCAGGATATCCTCGAGCAGCGCCCGGGCAACTGTTTCGCGCTGCTGCGTTGCCTGCTCGTCGGTCAAGAGTTCCAGAATAATCACGTCCCCCTCCCGGATACCGAGCGGCAATGTCCGTTTCGGCAGCACCAGCTCCTGCCCGGCCAGCGGCCCGAGCGCCTCGGCATCATCAAAGAGCAGCACGCCCTTGTGCCCCTCGAAACGATCGAGGACGGCTCGCAGGCGTGCTGTTGGTTCGACTGGTGTGGCCATAACGGCTCGGTGCCCCTCGGAAAATTGTACGGTTACTTACTTGTCCTCGCCATCCGCGGGCGTCGCTTCGACAACTTGGACGCGCGACAGGCGCAGTCCGACGAAGAGCAAGCCCAGGATCACGACCCCGATCGCGACGCGCGTCGACATCGACAACGTCTGGACAAGGAGCGGGATGATCAGGATCGCGACCAGGTTCGTCACCTTGATCAGCGGGTTGATAGCCGGACCAGCGGTATCCTTGTACGGGTCCCCGACCGTGTCGCCAGTGACCGCGGCCTTGTGCGCTTCCGATCCCTTGCCGCCATGGTGGCCTTCTTCGATGTATTTCTTGGCGTTGTCCCACGCGCCGCCGCCGGCAGTCATCGACAGGGCCAGGAACAAGCCGGTCACGATCGTGCCGACCAGGGCTGCGCCAAGCAGGACGGGCGCGTTCGTCGGCCCGAAGACGATCGCCAGCAGGACCGGGATCGCGATCGGCAGGAGCGCCGGGAAGATCATCTGGCGCAGCGCGCCGACCGTGACGATATCGACGGCCCGCGAGTAATCAGGCTTGGCTGTCCCCTTCATAATGCCCTTGATCGTGGCGAACTGGTGGCGCACCTCGGCAACCACGGCGCCGGCCGCGCGGCCCACGGCTTCCATCGACTGGGCGGCGAACAGGAACGGGATCATGCCGCCAATGAACAGGCCGACGAGCACGAACGGGTTGGTCAGGTCGAACGAGTACTGGCCCGCGGTGCCGGCTTGCGAGGCGGCGTTCGACAGCTCGAAGACGTAGCTGACGAAGAGTACCAGCGACGCCAACCCTGCCGAGGCGATCGCGTAGCCCTTGGTGATAGCCTTGGTCGTATTGCCAACCGCATCGAGCGGATCAGTCACGTCGCGGACTTCCTTCGGCAGCTCGGCCATCTCGGCGATACCGCCCGCGTTGTCCGTGATCGGGCCGTAGGCGTCGATCGCGACGATCATGCCACCCATCGACAGCATGGCGAAGGCGGCGATCGCGACGCCGAAGACGTTCGCCAGCATATAGGAACCGAGCAGGCCAGCCGCAATGAGCAGGACCGGCAAAGCCGTGCTCTTCATTGCCACGGCCAAGCCCTGGATCACGTTCGTGCCATGGCCAGTGGTGGACGCTTGGGCGATCGAACGGACCGGCTGGAAGTTGGTCGCGGTGTAGTACTCAGTGATCCAGACGATGCCGGCCGTGACCGCGAGGCCGACCAAGCTTGAGTAGAACAAGTTCATCGGCGGGATGAAAGCGTCGATCGCGCCCCCGCCCTGCTGGATGAGCAGCCAGCGGGTGAGGCCGTAGAACGCAGCAGCCGCCACGATCCCAGACACGAAGAGGCCGCGGTACATCGCCGGCATGATTTTCGGAGTGCGGGTGCGGGGCAGGCGGACGAACCAGCTGCCGACGATGGACGCCAATACAGCGGCACCACCCAACGCCAACGGATAGAGGATAAGCGTGGTCGACTGGCCAAGGAACTGTTCGAGGAAATGCAGGAGCAGCATCGCGGCGATCGCGGTCACGACGTACGTTTCGAACAAGTCGGCCGCCATGCCAGCGCAGTCACCGACGTTGTCACCGACGTTGTCCGCGATCACGGCCGGGTTCCGAGGATCATCTTCGGGAATACCGGCTTCCACCTTGCCGACGAGGTCCGCGCCGACGTCAGCGGCCTTGGTGAAGATGCCGCCGCCCAACCGGGCAAAGATCGAGATGAGCGAGCTGCCGAACGCCAGCCCGATCATCGCCTCGACGCTCTTGGTCATGCCGTAAAACCCGGCCACGGCCAACAGGCCCAGGCCCGCGACCAAGAGGCCGGTGACGGTGCCGCCCTGGAACGCGATGCCGAACGCAGGCCGCATGCCTCGCTTGGCCGCCTCGGCGACACGGACGTTCGCCTTAGTCGAGACGCTCATGCCGATGAAGCCAGCGAGCGCCGACAGGAATGCGCCGATCAGAAAGCCGATCGCGGTCGCCCACGAAAGCGGCATGCCCCATTTTCCGAAGAACAGCACCGGGTCGCTCACCTGGTGGAGACCGAACCCGATCAGCAGGAACAGGACAGCGGCAACCGCGCTCACGGTGAGCGCTTGCCGGCGCAAGTACGCCCGGGCGCCCTGCTCGATGGCATGGGCGATGTCAGTCATCTTGCCGGAACCGGCCGGCTGCCGACTGATCCACTGGCTAAGGAATAAACCATAGACAACCGAGATAACGGCGCTACCAAGCGCGAATGCCAGGACGGTATTCTCGACACTCATAAGGCTCTCCTGCTGACTGGTTGCACGTATACCGTTTCAGTATACGCAGCAGATTCCCAGGTTCGCAATGGGATGGATAGTGTTGTGGTGACCCCAAGGGGACTCGAACCCCTGTTTTCGCCGTGAGAGGGCAATGTCCTAGACCGCTAGACGATGGGGCCGCAACAGGCATGAACGGTACCAGAACCTTGCGGTGAGCTCAAGGCGCGTCCGCTCGTGAGCAAACTGCCGCCAAACCTGTTCCAGACCGAGCAAGTTCGTGTAGTATACTGTCCGCGCGGGCCCGTAGCTCAGCGGCAGAGCGGTCGGCTTATATCCGACTGGTCGCAGGTTCGATCCCTGCCGGGCCCACCATTATATAGATCACGAACGTTGATTCAGTATTGACTCTCTCGGTCTTTCTTGGTATAGTAGGGGTACATTTCGCTTGATCCTTGGTGGGGACAACGACATGGGTTCGCAAGGAATCCATGTCGTTGTCGTTTCATCTCCAACCCAAGACCTACCGCCGAGCACTCGGTACTACACTCGTCTCACTCGCCCTGCTGGCTGGCGCCGTCCTCGCCGTCCACCGCACCACCCAGGCAGCGGTCCAGCAGAGCGGGCAGGAACAGGCGTTACTCGATGACACGAACCGAGCGCGGACGGACGATGGCGAGCGGCCGCTCCGCTGGAACGAGCGGCTGTACGCTGCCGCAGAAACCCGGGCTGCCGACATGTTTTCCCGGCAGTACTTTGACCACGTCGCCCCGGACGGCCAGACCCCTTGGGCCGTCGTAAGCAGGGAGTACGCCTATACTGAAGCGGGTGAAAACCTTGCGATCGACTTCAAGAACCCGGCCGATGCCGTACCGGCGTGGCTCAAGAGCCCCTCGCACCGCGCCAACCTCCTTGACTCCCGGTTCGAGGACACGGCGATCGCGGTGGTCCAGGGCACGATGAACGGACGCGCTACCACGATCATCGTGCAGCTCTTCGCGACGCCTGCATCCCTTGCCAGACTCCTGCCGTAAGCATTCCTTTACTATTTTTACGCCCGTTTTATGTGTCCAATGTTTATCCACAGGTCGCCTATTTCTCCTGGTGCCCGCCTCTCGTTGACAGCCGTCTAGTCATTTCGTTATCGTCGAATGAGTGTTTCCTTAGCTTCGCTGAAGTTAGGGTCCGAACACCCTGAGCAAGCCAGTACCTCTCCTGCTACGCCGACGAGGGAACGCTGCCGGAACGTCTGCGGACGTTCGGGAGAGTCTCACTAGTAGTCTAGCCGTCCGAGTCGCAGTCACACCGACGGGAGTACGAGGGATTTTTTGTGATGGGACCGCAGGGGCGGAGGGGAGTTTGGAATGCAGTACGTAACCGGTAGCAACAAAAGAGAGGATTCCATGCCATCGACCCATCGAGCGGCCTGGCGACCGGGTTGGAGAACCGTCGCCGCGCAGCTGCTCATCGGCACGTTGACGTGCCACGTCAGTCTCCTGGACGCCATCGTCCAATCGCCCGTCGCCCATGCGACGGATACTTCCGTTGTACTCAATGAAATCAATCCTGGTAGCGACGGCTTCACCGAGCTGTACAACACCGGCGACACGCCGGTCGAGCTGTCCGGCTGGACGATCGTGTCGGCGCGGCATGGTCAGGTCGGCACAGCCGCCGGTTCGCTTCCAGCCCATGGGCGAGCCAGCGTCGCCACTCGCGGCATCGACCGCTCCGCAGACACCGTCTGGCTCAAGTCGGCGAGCGGCGCCGCGGTGGACAGCATCACGTTCGGCGACGCCACGACTGCCTGGGTGCCGGCGCCAAGCCAGGGACGAAGCATCGCCCGGCTGCCCGACGGCAGCGGCCTCGTCGCCTCGAACGTCGATCCCAGCGAGGGATTTTCCAATAGCGGTACCGCACCGGCAAGACCGACCGGTATCTCAGTGCCCGCAACCAGCGAGCAACCCGCGAACACCATCAACCGCGCGACGAAGCACGCGGTCCTTGTCCGTGCGTCGGTTCCCGACCATGCGGCATCGCTCCGCGTTGTCCTGACTGACAGCCACGGCAAGCAGGCCGATGAACGCGTCACCGTGAATGGAACGGTCGTCGACGCCGCCGTCAACGCGAGCTCGCTCGCCGACGGACCAGTCAGTGTCCGTGCCGCCGTGACGCTGGATACCCACGCCGCCTCAGCCTGGACGGCCGGCCTCTACCTCACGAAAGCGACGGAACGGCCCCAGGCTCCAACGGTGACGAGCCCAGCTGACGATATCGTGACCGATGCCAGCACTGTAACGGTCACCGGGCAAGCACCGGCAGGTACGACCGTCCAGGTACTCCGGGATGGAACCGTGATTGCCAGCGGCCAGAGCACAGGCACCTTCGCCGTGGCAGCGCCCCTGAGTCATGGCCGGAACAAACTCCGCGTACAGACAGTCGATAGCGCCTGGAATGCATCCGACGATGTCCGCGTCCCCACTATTGAGACGTCGGCGACAGGCACCACGCCGACCCCGCCAACGCACCCCGTGGCCGTGCCGGCGCCAAGCCG